>CAZKMH010000036.1:7580-15873 GCA_964553395.1 uncultured Rikenellaceae bacterium
GGGAAAGCGGTTGACAGTACTTATATATTTGCAACGAACTACAGAGGCATCCCGCCGCCGGAAGCTGATATAACCATACATCACAGCAACAGGAGTAGCGGCAAGCCCTATGCTGAAACAGAAGCCTCTCCGCCGGGAATGACCGGAGGCTACTGGGGAGCATACAGCAAACAAGGTAAGGAGTGGAATAACGGACCTGACCTCTACCAGTATATAAACATTGGAGTATATAATGAAGAGATGAAAGTATCACAACTGGAGGCAACATTTGAACACCTTGACCGGGGTGAAGGTTATATGCTTGCATCAACATGGCTGCAGTGTGTTCCGCCGGAAGGTCCGAATCATCGTCCTGGCGGTTATGGGAGTAGCAATGATCCCGGAATAAGATGGTGGCTCGAAAAGATCAGGGAAAAATATGGACCTTATCTGGCTGAAAAAAGGAAATGAATTGGTTCAAGCCAGGGAAAAACACCCGCTGAAGATATCTGCTCTTATATTACCTATATATTAATTACAAATAGAATGGATCAAAAATAAAGTTGACTTCAGCTTTTTGCGGGTATAACTTTGTACTGTAATCCATTAAACTTGCTTCCTTCACCCCCGGGCATATTACAGCTGATGAACTAACTCAGTACTGTAGCGATATAAAGAAAAAATGGATCTGACAGGCAATTTTTATTCACATTATTTTCAATGATAATGGATATCAGAGCAAACAAAATAATGAAGCTGACTCTTATCCAACCAAGAGTAGGTTATTATCCTGGTAAAAAATATCTGAGAGCCTGGCAGATGGAACCATTACCTATAGCTCAGATTGCTGCACTCACGCCCGGATATATCAATATAGAGTTCTGGGATGACCGGATGGAGGAAATCCCATTTGAAAAGCCTGCAGATCTGGTTGCAATAAGTATTGAGACCTATACTGCCCGCAGGGCATATCAGATCGCTTCCGAATATAGAAAAAGAAAGGTTCCCATTGTTATGGGGGGATTTCATGCAACATTAAATCCTGAAGAGGTTCTGGAATTTGCGGATGCTATCGTTATCGGACAGGCAGAGAATTGCTGGGATAAACTGCTCAATGACTTTATTAATGGAAGCCTGAAGAGGATTTATACCGAAGAGGTGAATCTGTCAGAAAGTAAAATAATACCCGATCGCTCCATATATCGTAATAAAGATTATTTAAAAATCAACCTGATAGAGGCGGGAAGAGGATGTAATTACAGTTGTAATTTTTGTGCGATCCAGAAATTCTATAACAGGCATCACAGCTACAGGGATATTGCTGTTATTACCAGGGAAATAAATCAGATCAGGACAAATAAACGGCTATTCTTTTTCGTAGATGATAATATTACAGCGAGTCACTCAGGGGCAAAAGAACTTTTCAGGGCATTGATCCCATTAAAGATCCGATGGGTGGGACAGGCAGATTTAACTATTTCAAACGATAAGGAATTGCTAAGACTGATGGCTGAAAGCGGATGTCAGGGTGTATTAATAGGATTTGAAAGTCTTGAACCTGATAACCTGAAGTCCATCAATAAAAGTTTCAATGTTTTACCTGAAGGACCGGCAACGGCCGTTAAAAGGATACATGAGTCGGGATTAAGAATATATGCAACATTCCTCTTTGGAAATGATTTTGATACAGAGGAGACAATAACATCTGCCCTTGATTTCTGCATGGATAACAGGTTTTTTATGGTTGGATTTAATCATATTACACCATTCCCCGGTACCGGGTTGTACCGTAAACTGGAATCTGAAAAAAGACTGCTTTATGATAAGTGGTGGCTCGATCCTGAATATCTTTATGGCAAAATCCCTTTCAAGACGGTTTTACCGGTTTTGGAAGTCGAAACTGTTGCCAGACAATCAAGGAAAAAGTTTTACAGCATTCCTTCCATTCTTAAACGCTTTGGAAACAGGGTAAACACCCGAAATCCATTTATGACAGTAATGTACCTGATTATCAATTTCCTTCTGAGAAAGGATGCCTCTCAACGCATGAAGATATCAATGGGTGACCCTGGCGATAAATCGGAATTAATGAAGGTAAACTCTGATGTCAAATTTTGAATATATTGTACTTGACAAACCAGAAGAGAGGTCAATACGTCGGTTTTATGAAGACCTTCCCACCCTCGGTGATTTCCATTTTTCTATTTCAAGGGAACCCGATTTCTTTGAAGCCATTGAGGTTGAGGGGAATGAACCTGAGATATTTGTAATGCGCAGGATCTGTTCCCGGGAGATCATTGGTGCATTAATAAGCAGCGAAAAGGAATGTTTTATTAATGCAAAAGAAACCTCAATGGGTTATATTTCATCCCTCCGTCTTGCAGAACAATACCGAAATCGTCTTCTGGGATTTTATGCAAAAGCTTTCTATCGTCACCAGCTGGAAAGAGGACGAAAAATCTCTTTAATGACAATTTTTGAAGACAATTCGGTTGCAAAAAAAAATCTTCTGTCGGGTAAGGGAAGGTTACCTTCTATGAAAGATCTTGGTCAGATCCATACTCTGATCTTTAAACCAGTGATCAGGAATGAAAAAGAAAAGCAACGTTCATATACGGATATTCGATCAGCAAATTTTGAAGATATCCCGATGATTACTGATTTTTTAAAAGAAACAGGAAAAGATAAAACCTTTTTTCCGGTCTACAGGGAAAACCATTTTAACTCAGATCGTGGTTTACTTAAGAATCTCAAAATGAAAGATATTGCACTGGCATTTTGTAATGGTGAGCTTTCAGGAGTAATGGGTCTGTGGGATCAGAATGAATTCAGGAGATGGAAAATTTATGCTTACTCATTCAGACTTAAACTGATAAAACCTCTGATAAACATATATTCCCGGTTGAAGAAAAAACCTCTTTTACCACCCTCAAATAAACCATTTGACTACAGGAACCTGGCCCTCGTTTGCATCAGGAATAACGATCACAAGGTATTTAACCGGTTACTGCAATACCATATGAACAGTTTATCAAAGAGCAATAAGGTATATATAGCTTATTCAATGCATGAGAGTAGTCCGTTTCTTCGAAACTTCCCTTTACCAAACATCGATTTGAAAAGTCGGCTATACTTCACGTACTGGAAAGAAGATGAGGCAATGGTCTCATCCATAATACCAGGAGAAATTTATCTTGAAACAGGAGGTTTGTGATTTACAAGATGTTAATAATTACCATACCTTTTCTAACTCCGATACCAGATTATGGAACAAATTCACAACTAAATAACACCCTGACAAATGGACCTGAAATACCAGATTGTAAAACCGGAAGAGATAAATTCTGAGAAAAGAATGGAGATGTTTCAGCTGATGGATTTTCACTATTCTAATACAATCCATGACGTATTTATAAATGATTTGAACGGTAAAACAGATGTAATTATGCTCTCAGATGGAAAAAGTGGAGAGCTGGTTGGGTTCTCAACTCAAAAAATATTCCCGTACAGAATCGGTGAAAAAGTGATAATGGTGCTTTTCTCCGGAGATACAATTATCCGCAAGGATTATTGGGGAAGTCTCCAACTCAGCATTGCATTCGGTAAGCTTATGGCAGATTCAATACTTAAACATCCTGATAAGGAGTTCTACTGGATGCTTATTTCCAAAGGTGTACGTACATTTAAGTTTTTACCTGCATATTTCATTGAATATTTCCCCAGGTATGGAACGGTAACCCCCGGGCCTGTCAAACTAATAATGGATACTATAGCATCTGATATGTACCCAGCGCAGTATGATCAGGAGAACGGAGTGATCAGGGCTTTACCTGAGGGGCAGTATCTGCGTGAAGAATTTCAGCAATCAAACCAGACCGGTAATGCGGATCTTAACATTTTTTTCACCCTTAACCCTGGTTATGTGCATGGGGATGAATTGGTTTGTCTGACACAATTATCATTTGACAATTTACGTCCTTTTATCAAGAGGGTCTTAATAAAGGTGTTGCAATTAGATATAAGTTTAAACTTCTCCAATTTGAAATAATGGAAAGACTATTCTTATTTCTATATAACAGTGTCTGGTTCATTATTAATCTGAAGGATGATTTCTTTTACCGGAACAGTTTAAGAAATCCTTCCGGGAGACAGGAGAGAATACTTAAATCTCTACTGAAAAAAAACAGAAGGACTGAATTTGGAACTAATAATTCCTTTGATAAAATTTTATCTATCAAAAATTATCAGGAAAAGGTGCCGATTTCAAAATATGAAGATTATTGGCCTTATCATAAACTATTGCTGGATGGTCAAAAGAATATATTAACAAAATCGACCATTTCAAGGTTCTGCTTATCCAGCGGAACGAGCTCCTCAAGTAAACTGGTACCTTTTAATAATGAATTAAAAAAAGAGTTCCGGCGGGCTATCTCTGTCTGGTTGAACAATATTATCAGGAATTTCCCTGCAGTTCTGTTTGGAAAATCCTTTTGGATAGTAACTCCAATAACTCAGACAAACTATCCTGACTCCAGGATTCCTGTTGGTTTTGAGGAGGATAGCAGTTACTTTGGGTACATACAAAAAAATCTCATACGGAAAGTGATGGTCGTTCCTGATGAGGTAAGCCATCTGAACAATAGTGAAAACTATTACTATGTCATATCCTGGTTCCTGATAAAAGAAAGGAATTTAAGATTAATATCTGTCTGGAATCCGTTGGTACTACTTATTATTATCAGCAAGATTATCCAATACAGCAGTAACCTTATCACTGATATCGAAAATGGAACTTTGTCATTCCCTGTCAGGATGTCTGACCAGGATGAATTAATCTTTAAAAAATACCTGAAGCCCGAGCCTGAAGAAGCAATGCGGCTGAGAAATATTTTTCAAAACCCGGAAATCAATGGTGAATCTTTCATATTAACATCAAAATTATGGCCCAGGCTGGCATTAATCAGTTGCTGGGCAGATTCATGGGCATCACAATTCGCTATGAGATTAAATGAATTCTTTCCGAATATACCAATTCAGGGCAAGGGGCTTCTGGCTACTGAAGCAGTTGTTACAATTCCATTGAAATACTCAAACAGTTCTGAGTTACTATATTTACCTGCCATCAACTCACATTTTTTTGAATTTAAAGGGATTGATGATCAGGAGATTTACCAGATTCATGAACTTAGAAAAAATGTAAAATATGAGATCATAATAACCACCGGCGGTGGATTTTACAGGTATTCACTGAATGACATTGTTGAGGTTTCAGGGTTTTACAGAAATATTCCTTCACTAAAATTTCTTGGTAAAACAGATGTAGTGTGCGACATTACAGGAGAGAAACTTAATGATAATCACATACATTATGTATTGCAACGAATAAGAGATGAATTTTCTCTGAAAAGCATTGTAACATTTATCTCTCCTCTTCTGACAGAAAAGATTCCTGCCTACATTTTATTCATAGAAGAAATAGACAAAGAAAAAGTCATAAAAAACAATTCAGCAATTTCAAATCGTCTTGATGAGTTACTTTCAGAAAATTATCACTACAAGAACAGCAGAAATCTTCTCCAGCTTGGCAATCCTGAAATATTTTTAATGGAACCCGAAGCCATAGGTTTATATTTAAATTTTAAATCAAGTCACTCGAGACAGGGAAGCACTAAAATTACATCTCTTGATTTTAGCAGAGACTGGACGATGTTATTGCCCGGTAGTATTATTAAAAATAAGACATAATTTATGAAAAGAAAAATGCTGATAATACTGCCCGAGGCTGGTATTCACAAGTTAAAACTCGGACCTTTTCACCGCTCGTTCAGGGAAGCACCACTTACAGCAACATCCCTTGCGGCGCTTGTTCCGGATGAGTTAAACTTTGATATCAGAATTATCGATGAGAGCATAGATAAAATTCCATTTAATAATTTTTATGACCTGGTAGCAATCAGCTGTCTCACAGGTACTTCACTGAAAGCCTATAAAATAGCAGATGCCTTTCGTAAAAAAGGAAGTACAATTGTTCTTGGAGGTGTTCATGTTACCCTTATGCCTGAGGAAGCAAGTGAACATGCAGATTGCATTGTTACAGGTTTTGCGGAACGAACCTGGCCAAAATTGCTCCGCGACTACGTTGACGGCAAACTTCAAAAGAAGTACAGCGATCCTGAGATGCATTTCAGCGGGATACCTGCTCCACGACGCGATCTTCAGAGAAACAGCGGATACATGATCCCGAATGTAGTTAGTGCTACACGCGGATGTAAGGGGATCTGTGACTTTTGTACCGTTCCGGTGGCCGGATATGGCTGGTATGAACGACCCCTGGGTGAAGTGATTCAGGAGATTAAAGATCTTCCTTCCCGCCGATTTGTCTTTAATGATGTAAGTATGGGTGAAAATCCCGAATATTTCAGGGAGTTGTTAAAAGCTATGATCCCTCTCAGGAAGAAGTGGGGAGGATTGCTGTCAACAAAGGCATTTCAGGATGAAGAAATCATAGATCTGTTAAAGAAAAGCGGCTGTTTGTATATACTCATTGGTTTTGAGTCGGTAAACAACATGTCACTTAAAGGAATTTTTAAAGGATTTAATCATTTTGAGGAGTACAAATATATTATTGGTTTACTGCACTCCGTTGATATTGTACTGATGGGATGCTTTATTTTCGGTTTTGACGAAGACCAACCTGATGTATTTGAAAGGACAGTTGATTTTGCAAACAGATATAAGGTTGATATCCCAAGATACGCAATTTATACCCCATATCCCGGAACAGAGTCCTTCCGGAGGCTTACAGCCGAAGGTCGTATATTGCACCATTACTGGGAACATTACGATACTCAGCATGTGGTTATTAAACCAAAGAATATGACACCTCAGCAGCTTGATACAGGATTTCGGTGGGCTTTCAAAAAAACTTATACGATCACATCATACTTCAAAAGCACGATTGATACAGGAGTAAATTTTCCAATAACCTTTGGAGGGAATCTTGCTTACAATATTTACATAAAAAGGTTATTCAGGGAAAAGAACAGGATTTATGGGATGAGTGAATCATAATTGTCAAATGGGTGTCAAATATTATTACGGGATTTCACAGGAAGATGTGCTGACTGAATTCAGGGCGCTGGATATTTCCCTGAATGATTCATTACTATGTATTGCAAGCGGAGGTGATCTACCCTTAAACATCCTTGCCCTTCAGGATCTGGATATACTCGCTGTAGATAAATCCCCTGACCAGATTAAACTTTGCAGGATCAAACAGATTGCGGCAACCCTTTTGGATCCGATTAAAGCTGCTTCTTTTATTGGTTACATGAATATTCCGCATCACGAGCGTCGGAGAATTTTCAGGCAGAATATCAGAAAATCATTGTCTGAAGAGGATTGCCTTTTTTGGGAAAAATATTCTTATGCTATTCAAAAAGGAGTGATAAATGCCGGTAAATTTGAGCAGTATCTCAGGATCGTTTCTGATATTGTGTGTTCAATAATTGGTAAAAAGGATCTTTACAGATTATTTGACTGCGATTCAGTGGAGGATCAAAAGGCAGTTTTTGACCAGCGGATAAAGAGCACTTTAATTAAGGGTATTTTTAAAATTGCATTTCATTCAATAGTCTATAAAAATGTAGGGATTAACAGGGTTGCACAGTCAAAAGAGGTGTCGAGAAATATTCCTGATTTTTTCTTTCAGCAGTTCCGGAATTTCTGCTGCAATACCCTGACACGTAAAAACTATTTTTTACAATACATTTTTTTCAGGAAAGTTCTGTTTGAGGAGGCACTTCCTGAATATCTTCAACCTGAAAATCACGAAACATTTTTAAAAAACGTAAGCCGGGTAGAATTCAGCAATGCATCTCTCGAGGCTGTCCTATCAGGATCAGAAAGGGGTCAATTTAATAAAATTCATCTTTCAAATATAAGCGACTGGATGTCAGAGGAAAAAATGAATGATCTTTTTAAAAATATCAGGGACAAAACCTGTCCGGGTGCCAGGGCTATTTTGAGATATATTCATTTAGATCATTCAATTTCTGAAACATTACAGGAACTTAAAGCTGACTATGCATTCGGTGAAACTCTTGCAATTACTGACCGGTTCCCATTTTATTCCATAGTTCCAATCCTGAGGCATAGTTAGGCATGGTCAGTTTGCCAGGCATTTGTATCTTTAGCTCGTAAATTCAGTTTATTTCACTAAGAATTCATACGTGTCATGGATAAAAATAGAGCAGTTGCAGTCACTGGCATTGGAGTATTTACCTCCATTGGTTGTAATCGTGTTGATTTCTGG
>CAZKMH010000037.1:0-15566 GCA_964553395.1 uncultured Rikenellaceae bacterium
TTACCTGATTGTACTCCAATTGGCCTGGGACAGAGAGTTTTATGTCAGACAATCCGGACAATATAAATATCCGGAACTTCTGAGGAAAGGGATTGAATATTTCGGAAATATCGACGTCTACGGGATCTGGCCAACCTGGCCAAGGCTGGGGCTGGACAAACGGAATCAGTGGGATATGTACAGGGATCTGCCCGGCGGAACTGCACAACTCAGAAGCTTTGCACGACTTTCGCGACCATATGGAACCAAATTCTTCATTGCATATAATCCCTGGGATAACAGTACCAGGAAGGAGGATCATCTTCGCGGAATGGCCACTCTTATAGGCGAAATTGAGGCAGATGGTGTTGTACTTGACACCAGGGGCAGCTCGAGTTATGAACTCCAGGCAACAGCAGACAATGTACGGAAAGGTGTTGTAATGTATTCCGAAGGAATGCCTGTTATAAAGGATATGCCCGGCATTCTTGCAGCCAGGGTACATAATGCTATTTATCTCAGTCCTGAGCTTAACCTCAATAAACTGATAAAACCGGATTTTGCAATTTTCAGGGTTTGTGATATCGGAGAAGATATTATACACCGCGAAATAGCAATTGCATTCTTCAATGGTTACGGAACGGAACTGAATATGTACCGGCCCGGAGGCAGGGATGAAAATTTTGAAGCTGATCTTGATTTTCTTGCCCGTACCACTTTTATACTGAGACAGAATAACGATGCTTTTCTCGATACTGACTGGACACCACTGATTGAGACCTCTGTTGATAGTGTCTTTGTAAACAGATGGAAATCAGAAGACAAGGTGCTTTATACGGTTTTAAATATGAAGCCTGAAGGGTTTGCCGGAAAGCTCTTTAAAGTATCCGGACAGAAAGAGCGGCATTATTTTTCGTTATGGAATCATGAAAACATTTTGCCTGAAACCGAAAACGGATCCCAGGTTGTTAAAGTCAGGGCCGAAGGCTGGCCGTCAGTTTATGCCGGAACACGAAGAGAAGGATCCGTTGATTGCATAGCTGAATTCCCTGATATCCTTAAATCGAAGCTTAAAGGTGATTCAATAATGATTCCGGGCCAGGCAAAAGGCCGGATAACAATATGGAAAGGTAATCCTTCCTACAAAACCGAACACAAGGAATTTAAAATAGTCAATGATACGGTTATAAGTGTCAGGAGTTTGTATGGTTATTTCGAAGGAAAGCTTGTTATTCAGCTGATCGATGAGAAAAGGCTTCTTGATGAAAATATTCTAATGCTGGAAGGAGGGAAGCCATGGCTTATCAGCAGGGTAATCCCAACCAGAAGGATTGTAACTGCACCGCCGGGAATGGTTCTGGTACCGGGCGATACCTTCTCTTTCAATGTTACAACCACAGAAGAGTTCATGCCCTATCCCGATATCAGTGGCAGAAGTGTTGTGATTGACAGCTTCCTGATCGATAAATACCCTGTCACAAATGCCGAGTACTATGAGTTTCTGTTAAGCTCGGGATATCAGCCTGTTGATACAACGCGATACTTAAAACACTGGGAGTCAGGTATCATGTTTAAACAGGGACAGGATAAATACCCGGTTGTTTGTCTGAGCTATGAAGATATGACGGCATATGCCAACTGGGCAGATAAAAGACTGCCTACCGAGGCTGAATGGCAACTGGCTGCACAGGGAAAGGATCGCCGTAAATGGCCATGGGGCAATGAATTCCATGCAACAAACTGCAATAATGCCTTTGACAGGCCAACCCCCGTCGATGCATTTTCAAAGGGACAAAGCCCTTATGGGGTAATGGATATGGTTGGAAATATCTGGCAGTTGACCGGTGATATGTATTTCAACGGTTCTTATTATCTCAGAGTAATCAGAGGAGGAAGTTACTATCGTCCCGATTCGAGCTTGTGGTATATACAGGGTGGTCCGCAGCCTCTTGACAGGACACAGATCATGCTGCTTGTTTCGCCTGGTTTTGACCGGAGCGAAACAGTTGGCTTCCGGTGTGTAAAGGATATAGACGGGAGAAATTTTAAAGGGAAATGACCTCTCACTGAATCCTTCGAGCACCATTTCCTATCTCCGGATGATAGAAGTCCGGAACCAGACCCGTTTTCTTTGTATAGACTTCCGCAAGTCCAATCACGAATTTTGTGGAATCCGGGGTTCTGACAATAGTTACAGTGCATCCGCCAAAACCGGCACCGGTCATTCTTGTGCCGATCACTCCCGGAAACTTCCTGCCCTCGTATACCAGCGTATCGAGCTCTGTGCCGGTTACTTCATAATCATCTTTCAATGAATCATGCGACTGGTTCATGAGCTCTCCGAATCGTACTATATCGTTGTTTTTCAGAACTTTAACAGCTTCAAGAACACGTCCGTTCTCACTGATTACGTGTTTCGCCCTGCGTCTTACGACCGGATCACTGATGTATTTTTCAAGCAGTGGTATGTCATTTATTCCAAGCTCGCTAAGATTTCTTATGGTTTTGTAAGCCTGAAGAAGCTCAACAGCCCTGTCACATTCAGCCCTCCGCTCATTGTATTTTGAATCGGTGAGTCCTCTCCTTTTATTCGTATTCGTAATTATAAGTGAACAATCGGTCAGGATTACCGGAACATTCTCATATTTCAGCGTATCGCAATTCAGGAAAATAGCGTGGTCTTTCTTTCCGAAACCAACGGCAAACTGATCCATAATCCCGCAGTTCATACCAACGAACTCATTCTCGGCTTTCTGGCTCAGCTTAACCATTTCAAGCATACTCAGACCTCCGCTGAACAATTCATTCAGAGCAACAGCCGTGACCATTTCAATTGATGCTGAGGAGGAAAGTCCTGCACTGTTTGGAACATCACCGTAATAGAGCATTTCGAGTCCCTCAATTTTAATTCCTTTTTTGAGGAACTCATTTATTACCCCCAAAGGGTAATTGATCCATTTTTTGCCGGTATTGACAAACAATCCGGAAATTTCGGTCTCCTCATCATTATTGAAATTTAGTGTGGAAAATCTGAGTTTGTTTCCCCTGATCTTTCTGACGAACAGATATGTTCCATAGTTAAGGGCACACGGGAAAACAAAACCTCCGTTATAATCGGTATGTTCACCAATAAGGTTTACCCTGCCCGGAGAGAAAAAAAGAACAGGCTTCTCGTTCCTGTTCCCATACTTTTCAAAAAATTTTTCCAAAAAGTGACTGGTATCCATTAATCAAACTTTTAATTTCTTCTCAATTTCGTTTATCTGGTTTCTAAAATGCTTATCGGTATCAATCAGGTTGTTAACAGTCTTGCATGCGTGCAGCACGGTTGCGTGGTCCTTACCGCCGATATGGGAACCGATGCTGGCAAGGGACGCTTTTGTAAGGCTTTTCGAAAAGTACATCGAGACCTGCCGTGCCTGGACTATCTCCCTCTTCCTGGTCTTGCCCTGGATCAGATCGATTGGGATCTTATAATATTCACATACAATTTTCTGAATATATTCGATTGTTATTTCCCTTCTTGATGTATTGATGAGCTTTTCGACCATCATACGGGCAAGATCAAGGGTTATCTCTTTCCTGTTCAGTGTTGACTGAGCATAAAGGGAAATGAGAACAGCTTCCAGTTCCCTGATATTATTGGAAATATTTACTGCCAGAAACTCAAAGATCTCATCAGGCAGTTCAATGCCGTCGTTGTAGGCTTTTTTCTTCAGGATGGCCAGGCGGGTTTCATAATCCGGTCGCTGAAGATCAGCCTGCAGTCCCCATTTGAACCTGGAGAGCAGCCTTTGTTCCATGCCCTGCAGATCGACCGGAGGTTTGTCGCAGGTTAGGATAAGCTGTTTCCCTGACTGATGCAGATGGTTGAAGATATGAAAGAAGGTATCCTGCGTTTTTTCTTTCCCGGCAAATTCATGTACATCGTCAAGGATAAGGACGTCGATCATCTGGTAGAAATGCAGGAAGTCATTTTTATTATTGTTCCTGACGGATTCAACAAACTGGGTCTGAAATTTATTTGCATTTACATACAGCACTGTTTTATCAGGATGCATTTCCTTCACAAGGATACCGATTGCCTGTGCCAGATGTGTTTTACCCAGGCCTGAATCGCCATAGATCATCAGGGGATTGAATGCGGTGCCGCCCGGATTGTTTCCGACAGCAATGCCTGCCGATCTTGCCAGCCTGTTGCATTCACCTTCAACATAATTATTGAAATTGTAGTCGGGATTGAGCTTGGGATCAAAATGAACCTTCTTGATACCAGGGATTACGAATGGATTCTTAATTGAGGGCTGTGTGACATCGAACGGAACCTGCACCGGCTTGTTATGAAGATCTGACTTATTTCTTGACGGGTATCTTACTGTATAGGGTTTTCCGTCGGAATAATTGGCATTCTCCATCACAACATTGTACTCAAGCTTGGCGTCGGACCCGATCTCACGTCTGAGTGTTTTCCTCAGGATATCAATATATTGTTCCTCGAGGTATTCATAAAAAAAAGGACTCGGCACCTGGATGGTAAGTACATTATTTTCTAGTTTTAACGGAACGATCGGTTCAAACCATGTTTTATAACTTATGGAGGGGATAATATCCCTGATAATCTGCAGACAATTATTCCATACGTCATTATGTGTTTTATTCATTTAAGCTGGTAATTTTTCAAAGGTTCGTTCCATGCAGAATTGTTAAGCAATATTTGTAAAAAAAAAACTTATAAAAAAAATTATTTTCACTTGATTTTCTCAAAAAAAGTATATGTTTTTAACCATCAGCAACTTATATCTGAAAAAAATATTTTAACGTATAAAATGCAGATTATTAGAAAGTTACATTCTGAAATATTGTTTCATCAGTGTGTTACAATTCATTAGGAGATCTTACTCAAAATCCGTCATTTTTGCTCTAAAATGCGGACTATTTTGACATCAATTCAGTTTTCTTTTTCTGTATCAAGGTAATCTGAATTTTTCACATCCAATCATTCTGCAGGAATATTTTTTTTGCCGAAGAGGGAAAAGTGAACATACCGTTTGGGATTATCTTTCAAATCCTGTAAAAGTATGTCTAAACTTCCAAGAGTGCTGGTAAGATTTGTGTAAAGTGAATCATTTGTAAGCAGTTTTCCTGCACTTCCTTTTCCTTCATTAAGATTATCCAGGAGGGCTGATGTATTACCGAGACTTTTTCTAAGATTTGTAATTGATGTGTAGATATCTGCAGCTGCAAGAGTATCGGTTATTGATTCAAGGTGGTCCAGCGTTTTTCCCATCGCGGCTGAGTTATCGGAAAGCATATTTGAGAACTTTGTCAGATTGTCGAGAGTGGTTTTCAATTCTGATTCCTTCGATCCGACTATCTCATCAATGCTGCCGGTGGTGCTGTTCAGGTTGGCGACAATACCATTGAAATTCTTTCTGAACTGAGGATCCAGGATCTCATCTACCGAGGCAAGAACTGAATCAAGGACATCAAGCAGGGCTGTCATCCTCTCCCTTATAGGAGTAATTTCCGTTTCGATTGTGGTCATCAGGTTTTTAGCCATTCTGCCGGGAATTGTATCACCATGAGAATAGGTTCCCGGACCGTCACCATAAATAAACTGTACTTTCATTCCCGCAATAATTGATACAGGAGTTATTTCCGCGAATGTGTTAATCGGGAGTTTGAAATCCTTGCTTACTGAAAATACCACCAGAAGTTTTCCGCTCACTGCATCAAGGAATTCCACAGACTGGACAACACCGACTTTATAACCGTTTATTTCCACCGGACTGGATTCAGCAAGACCTCCTATCTGATCATAAACGCTGTAGTACTTTACTGTTTTGCTGAAATAGTCTTTTCCTTTCAGAAAATTGAAAAGCCAGATAAATGCTACTATTGTTATGAGAGTAACTGCGCCAATCTTTACTTCATTTGAGATCTTCATCGGTTTTAAAGGTTTTATTTCTTTTTTTTCTGGTTTAATGCCTGCTGTAAAGGTAACACTTTGTCGTCTTGCACAGCAATGACGAAAGCATCCGGGTATATTTCTTCAATCTTTTTCCTGTGTTTTACAGCTTCCGGATATTCTGTGAATGAACCTGTTGCGTATTTATAACGATCATTCGAATTAATTTCGGTAATGTCGGTTAATCCCTTAAAGTTTTCAGGTTTGACCTCCTTCCTGGTGGCTGCTGTAGCGATCTGGACCATAAATACAATTGAGCTT
This sequence comes from uncultured Rikenellaceae bacterium, assembly GCA_964553395.1. Lineage (GTDB taxonomy): Bacteria > Bacteroidota > Bacteroidia > Bacteroidales > VadinHA17 > LD21. The sequence goes on from CAZKMH010000037.1 coordinate 6,209, forward strand.
TCGGGTAAAGAAACTTTCGTTCCTGTTTCAACAACATTTTCAGGTTTCTGGACGGAAATCCTGCTCATATTGTCGATCTCATTTATATATTCCCTGCAAGCTCTGAAGATCGCTGATGCAAGATATTCCTGTCCTGTTTCCGAATTCAGATATTTCTCCTCAGCCGGATTGGTGATAAATCCTGTTTCAACAAGCACGCTTGGCATTGATGTGTTGTATAATACCCAGAATCCGGCCTGTTTAACTCCACGATCCTTCCTGTTAACCTTTTCCGCAAACTGGGTCTGAATCTTCCATGCAAGGTCCAGACTCTGTTTCTTATATATGTTCTGTGTTGTTAAAAATATTATATACGACTCGGGTGACTTCGGGTCAAAACCCTGATATTTGGTTGAATAGTCATCCTCCAGGAGCATAACCTCATTTTCCCTCATGGCAACCTCAAGGTTTTCCTCGTTTGATGCAAGCCCCATAATATATGTCTCAGCTCCCATAATGTTCCTTGAAACCTTTGTGGCATTTGAGTGAATTGAAATAAAAAGATTGGCACCATTCCTGTTTGCGATTGCCGGCCGTTCAATAAGATCGATAGTCGAATCGTCCTTCCTTGTGTAGATAACAGTAACATTTTCAAGGTTTTGTTTGATGTATTGTCCGGTTTTAAGAGCTATTGAAAGGTTAATATCCTTCTCACTGCTGAATGAACCCAGTGCCCCGTGATCCTTTCCACCATGACCGGCATCTATCACAATCACCCATTTGTTGTTGAAGTTCGAGGCAGGTTCGGAACCATAAACAGAATCCGGGATGATAAAAAGAGAAAGGAAAATTGCAATACATATATTAATGGTATAATGTTTGCCGTTTTTAAAAATTGTGCACATGTTAAGTTCACGTTTTTTTAATAGTTTTGCCGCTGACATCATGACGTCACACAAAAACTATACAAAAATAGCATTTAAGTTGTATTCTATTAACGTTAAACGGTTACTTGTAGTGTTCCTTGTCATGGTCCGGACCACTTTCCTGTTTTCCCAGGAAGTTCTTAATAAGCCAGACTCTCTGATTCTGAGAACTGATTCAACCATTACCGATACAATAATATTTCTCAAACGTATATCTCCTGATGCAATAGAGAAGAAAGTTACCTATTCGGCTGCCGGGTACAAAAGAAATGATCTCATTAATAAAAAATCAACATTAGTTAAGTCTGCTGAAGTAAATTATGATAATATCAAGATAACGGCAGATTCCATTGAATTTGATATGGAGACGAACCAGGTTTATGCAGTAGGACTGAAGGATACAACGGGTAAAGTTGTCGGTAAACCGGTATTACTGGTAGGATCAGACACGTACAATGCCGATACGCTTACCTATAATTTCAAAACAGGCATGGCTGTGGTAAAAGTAATCGTAACAGAGCAGGATGAAGGGCTGCTAAGGAGCAGAGTTGCCAAGATGCTTGATGATGGTACTTCAAATATATACCGAAGCACCTATTCGACCTGTGATGCGGATACCCCTCATTTTTATATCAACCTGCCAAAGGCAAAGGTCTACCCCGGGAAAAAAATCATCTCCGGGCCTGGTAACCTGGTAATGGAAGGGATCCCTTTGCCACTCTTTCTTCCATTCGGTTATTTCCCGATCCAGACGAAGAGACAGGCATCAGGACTTATTCTGCCCAAGCCTCATTATGAGGCCAACCGCGGATATGCTCTTACTGATGGTGGTTATTACTTTGCCATAAACAACTACTTTGACCTGACCCTTAAAGGAAATATATTCACCAATGGATCGTGGCTGACAACAGCACAGACAACATATAATAAAAGGTATAGGTACAGCGGGAACTTCTCCTTCAGCTATGCCAATAACGTAACGGGTCATAAGGGTTTACCGGATTACACAAAAGCTGCAAATTACAGCATCGGATGGTCATTTAACCAGAATCCCAAGGCACGGCCGGGTTCAAGATTTTCTGCCAGCGTTAATATGAGTTCAAGCGGATACGACAGGAACAACAGCTACAGCCTCAATGAGCACATTACCACACAACGGCAATCCAGTGTGAGTTACTCCAAAACATGGGATGGAACACCTTTTAACCTTTCGGCCAGTATGAACCACAGCCAGAATGTTAAGAACAAAACCATCAGCATGAATCTGCCTAAAATCAGTTTCGGTATGTCGAGGATCTATCCGCTCAAAGGGAGAAAAGCGGCAGGACCCTCAAAATGGTACCAGGAACTCCAGTTTCAGTATTCAGCACGGGTTGATAACCAGATCAGTACATACGACAGCCTCCTGTTCACAAACAAGGTATGGGATAAAATGAAGACCGGTTTTGCGCATGAAATACCGCTGAGCTTCCAGTTAAGACCATTCAGGAATTTCTCAATCTCACCTTCATTATCCTATAATGGAGTTTTATATACGCAGAAGATTGAAAAGAGCTGGGATATTAATTACAGGGATCCTGAAACCAATGAGATCGTTCCTTCTATTATAAGAGATACTCTGCGGGGATATTTTTACGGCCATTCAATAAATCCTTCAATCAGTGCAGGCTACAGCCCTCAGATTTTCGGAATCTTCCAGTTCACCAATCCGAATTCCAGGGTACAGGCAATACGGCATGTTATGAAACCTTCGGTAAGCTTCAGCTTTGTACCCTATGTCAAAGGTTTCAGTACTCCGATGTACAGGCAGGTCCAGAGGGATACGACCGGCAGGATAGAGGAATACTCTGTATTTGAAGGCGGAATATTTGGAACACCTTCATTGTCAAGAAGAAATGGAAACGTATCCCTGAGCCTGACGAACATCCTTGAAGCTAAGGTATTCGAACGCGACGACACAACAGGCAAACCTAAAAATGTTAAACTTATTGACAACTTCGGACTCTCCACTGCCTACAATGTCTTTGCTGACTCGATGAACTGGAGTCCGGTAAGTATGGTAATGAGGACTTCACTCCTGGAGAACATTAATGTCTCTGCAGGTGGCAGCTTCTCATTATATGGACTGGACAGTAACGGGAGGCCGGTTAATACCTTCTATTACACGTTAACGAAGAAGCCATTGCGGATGACAAATTTTACAATGAGTCTCGACTTCAGTGTTAGTGATTTGCTTAAAGGAAATGAAGCAAAAAGAAATGCCAGAACATCTCCGGCAAATGAACCTCCGGGTGGCAGAATGGACACGGGTGATCAGGCTCCGGATACGCCGGTTTCAGACGCTGTTGAGGAAGAAAACCAGTTTGACGAATTCGGATATATGCAATTTGACATGCCATGGTCAATGAATGTCGCTTATAGTTTTAACTATTCCAGGCCTTCCATGAAATCACTGATAAGTCAGACTCTTATGATAAACGGGAATGTATCCATAACAAAGAAGATGAATCTGACATATAATACCGGGTACGATTTAACCAGGAAAGCCATAACCATGACTCAGATCTCAATGACCCGTGATCTTCATTGCTGGGATATGAGCTTTAACTGGATTCCGAACGGAAATATGAAAATGTGGGAGTTCTCGATCAGGGTGAAAGCAGCAGTGTTGTCTGACCTTAAATATGAAAGAAGAAAAGATTATCATGATAATTACTAACTATGAAAACGATCATTAAAACCCCAAACGCACCTGCCGCTATCGGACCTTACAGCCAGGCTGTCGAAGTGAACGACACTCTTTACATCTCCGGACAGATCGCTATAGATCCCGGGACCGGAAAACTTGTCGAAGGAGAGATTACCGAACAGACGAAACAGGTTTTAAAGAATACCGGCGCAATTCTCCAGGCAGCCGGATACAGCTATGCCGATGTAGTAAAATCAACCTGCTATTTAAGTGACATAGCTAACTTTAAAGCCATGAATGAGGTTTACGGAAAGATTTATTTCGAGAATCATCCTGCCCGTGCTGCATTTGCGGTAAAGGATCTGCCAATGGGTGCATTGATTGAGATAGAGACTGTTGCGGTGAAATAAACCCCCTCTGCCGCTACGCGGCATCTCCCCCAAAGGGGAGAAAACTTCTTCTATTACCTGAATTAAAATAACATATTGGATTTGTTCCCCCCCTGGGGGGAATTAAAAGGGGGTTTAAAATTAAAAAGACAGAACTTCGGGTCCTGTCTTTCCTATATAAAGTATCAAGATTATTCAGCCACAATTTCAAAGTCAATATCTACTTTTACATCCCTGTGCAGCCTGATAACAGCTTTGTACTTCCCGACCTCTTTGATCTGGTCTTCGGGCAGAGAGATGCTTTTGCGGTCAATCTCAAAACCTTTCTCCCTGAGAGCTTCTGCAATCTGGATTGTATTAACGGAACCGAAGATCTTACCTGAAGAACTTGTTTTGGCTCCGACAACCAGTTTCAGATCAGTCATTCTGGTTGCAAGTTCCTGCGCCTGTGTTTTGATCTTTTCTTCCTTATGTGCTTTCTGCCTGAGGTTTTCGGAGTGCATTTTCCTTGCAGATGGTGTTGCAGCTAATGCGAATCCCCTCGGGATAAGAAAATTCCTGGCATATCCGGACTTCACATTTACCAGATCGTCTTTCTGACCGAGTTTTGCAATATCCTGTAATAAAATTATTTCCATATTGTTTCCTCCTTATTTCAGTAGATCAGTGACATATGGAAGAAGGGCGATATGCCGGGCTCTTTTAATAGACTTTGCCACTTTCCTCTGGTATTTAAGCGATGTGCCGGTTATTCTCCGGGGAAGGATTTTCCCCTGATCGTTCAGGAACTTCTTTAAAAATTCAGGATCTTTATAGTCAATATATTTGATCCTGTTTTTCTTAAACCTGCAGTATTTCTTTTTCTTGACCTCAACGGTAGGGGGAGTCAAATACCTGATTTCTGATTCGTTCTGTGCCATTTCTTATTCCTCCTTTGTTTTGCCTGATTCTTTTTGTTTTCTCTTCTTCTCTGCATATTCGATGGCGAATTTCTCCATCCTGAAAGTCAGGAACCTGATGATCCTTTCGTCACGACGATATTGGACCTCAAGTTTTTCCACCAGGCTTCCTTCACCTTTGAATTCAATCAGATAATAAAATCCTGTGGATTTTTTCTGAATAGGGTAGGCCAGTTTTTTCAGGCCCCAGTTCTCTTCATGAACGATATCACCCTCATTCTCGGTGATTATCTTCTTGAATTTTTGTACCGCTTCCTTCATCTGGTTCTCAGATAAAACGGGAGTTGCAATGAAAACGGTTTCGTACTGATTCAACATAGTTTTTTCTGTTATTAATTTAATGATTTTGGCTCGCAAAAGTACGATTATTTTCCTTTTAAACAAAAACTAATCTGAGGAAAAATATTTAAAAGCCTTATCTGATGCTCTTTAATAGAGGCAGAGAATTGTTAGTTTTCAACACATATTTTCTCCGGAAGGCTTTTTAACTATATTTGCAAGACAAAATTTTGAAAGACAGAAGGCTATTATTTTATGGAAAACTTCATTGTTTCAGCAAGAAAATACCGGCCTGCCACCTTTGAGATGGTGGTGGGACAGGAAACAATTACAAATACGCTGAAAAGTGCTATTCTGAATAAACACCTTACCCAGTCTTATCTTTTTTGCGGGCCCAGGGGTGTCGGTAAAACAACATGTGCCCGGATACTTGCCAAAACAATTAACTGCTTCAACCTGAAGGAAAATGGTGAAGCTTGTGATAAATGCGAATCATGCCTCTCTTTCAATACATTGAGATCCTTTAATATACATGAGCTCGATGCCGCTTCAAACAATAAGGTTGAGGATATCCGAAGCCTCAATGACCAGGTAAGGATACCTCCGCAGATCGGCAAATACAGCATATATATAATTGATGAAGTTCATATGTTGTCTTCATCAGCATTCAATGCATTTCTGAAGACACTTGAGGAGCCGCCGTCACATGCAATTTTTATCCTGGCAACAACCGAAAAGCATAAAATAATTCCAACTATACTTTCCCGGTGCCAGATCTTCGATTTTAACAGGATCAGGATTGAGGACATAGTTGCCAGATTGATGTATGTTGCAAAGAATGAATCTGTAACTGCCGAGGAAGAAGCCCTGCATATTATTGCCCAGAAAGCTGATGGTGCTCTGCGGGATGCTCTCTCCATTTTTGACCAGATTGTCAGCCTTGCCGGAAAGAAAATAACTTACAAGGATGTTATCGGGAATCTCAACGTCCTGGATTACGAATATTATTTCAGAACTGTTGATGGTGCTCTAAGTGGAGATATTTCAACTGTTCTGATGACTTTTAACGAGATCCTCGAAAAAGGTTTTGACGGACATAATTTTGTATCAGGACTGAACAGCCATCTTCGTGACCTTCTTGTAAGCAAAGATGAATCAACATTACGATTGCTTGAAGCGACTCCGGCGATCAGGCAGAGATATATGCAGCAGACTGCCAGATGCCCTGTCGATTTTCTCTACAAGGCGCTTGAAACAGGAAGCAACTGTGATGTTTCCTATAAAAACAGTAAGAATCCCAGGCTTCACGTTGAACTTGCCCTGATCAGATTATGCCGGCTGGTGGATGAAGCCGGAGATCCGGCTGAAAAAAAAAAGCCTGAAGTAAAGCAAACAGTTAAAACTGAGGATGAATTTCCCATCCCTTCAAGGTCTGATATCACAACCTCGAAACATACTCCTGTTATTGAAAAACCTTCAAGGACTATTTCAATAAAGGATATTATCTCTGAGACAGAAAAACCAAAGGAGGATCCTGTACAATCATCAGGGGATTCAGCGATGGAGATACCGGTCGGCAGTAAGGAGGTACTGAATGATGAAACTTTAGCTGCTGCATGGAATAGCTTTGTTGACAGCCTGAGTAGTGAAGGCCCCAGAATCATGAGCATGTTCAAAACCATTAAGCCTGAGGTGGAGGATAATCATACAGTAAAGATTCATTTGTCAAACGCTGCCCAGAAGGACCTTTTCGTACAGAATTACAGGCAAAAACTCGTTTCATATATTGAGCAAAAATTCCTGGTGACAGAGCTGGATATCGAGACTACAGTTGATCTTTCCGAGACAAACGACCTGCTTTACACAGATGAACAAAAATTTAATTATCTTCAGGCAAAATATCCGACACTGAAAGATTTTAAAAAAGCATTCAACCTTGATTTCAGCTGACGGATCCGTGTTAATTCTGATCTGTGTATGGTAATCAGGGATTTTGAACAACAAATCGGGGATATATGTTATATTGCAAACAGTAAAATCAATTAAAAAATGTTAAAGAAAAAAGTTGAAGCTATCTGCAACAGGCAGGTAGAAAGAGAAGGTTACTCATCATACCTGTATCTTGCAATGGCATCATGGGCCGAAGTAAACGGTCTGGCCGGGGTTGCCGGTTGGCTGTATGCACAGGCTGAGGAGGAAAAACTCCATATGCTCAAGTTTATCAGGTATATAAATGAAAGAGGAGGAAAAGCAATCATTCCCGCCTTTCAGAAACCGCCGGCCGATTTCAAAGATGTAGAGTCAATGTTCAAAGAAGTATTGAAACACGAACAATTTGTTACTGCCAGCATTAATGAAATCGTCGATCTCACACTGACTGAAAAGGATTTCAATACACATAATTTCCTGCAGTGGTTTGTTATGGAACAGGTTGAAGAAGAAGGATCTGCGCAGGCAATAATCGATAAACTAAGCCTGGGTGGCAAAAACAACCTCTATCAGTTTGACAGGGATATTCTGAGTCTCAGGGCACAGCCGGGTCAGGATCAGACCACCTGATGAAAAAGTTAAATATTATATTAACAATCCTGTTTTTTTTATTTTCTGTTCCTGAACTCATTCCTCAGGAACTGGTTAAAAATTCTGTCGTTTCAGGTACCTGTTATGCAGGTGATAAGGTAAACAGAATTTATATCCCGCCGCCGGATATCTTTTTCAGAAAAGCCGGAATGGAAGGCGGTGCATCAATTAAAATCTATTATACCGGCTTCTCCAATGCGGCTATAACGGCTATTGAGTACGCAGCATCAGTACTTAAATCCATGCTTCCGCCGGATGTTAAATTCACTGTTCTTGCAAGGTGGATCGACATCCCCGACGAAGGTGTTCTGGCAAACTCATCCACTACAGGATTTGCGGCAGGTTGGGGGCTTGATGCACTGCAACCTAATGCCTTATATCCGGTAGCCCTCGCGGAAAAGATTCATGGTGAGAACCTTAACTTTGACCTTGAAGGCGATATCGAGCTGAATATAAACAGTTCAGTTAACTGGTACATGGGAATTAACGGAAATACACCTGTACTCAGCTATGACCTTGTTACAGTTGTACTCCATGAGCTGATCCATGGAATGGGCTTTTTTGACAGCATGTCGGTGGATGCCTCCACTGGTTCCTATGGAGCAGCCTCAGTGCCATTAATATACGACACATTTGTTGAGAATCTTCCTGGTAAGAAACTCACAGATACACTTATTTTCGAAAATCCATCAACCAGTCTGGGAACCGAACTTGTCAGCGGACAACTTTTTTTCAACGGACCCCTTATAAAAAATTACTCCGGCGGGAACAGGGCAAGACTGTATGTTCCCACATCATTTGATCCGGGATCAAGTGTTGCACATCTGGATGAGAATTCAACCCTTGAGGTTAATCAGCTTATGACGCCCTTCGTTGACAGGGGTGAGGCTATTCATAATCCGGGAAAATACACAATGTCGATGCTGGGAGACATTGGATGGATAAATACCCGGATCGTACATGAAGCTCCACATGATACCGAAGAGATGCTGTCGGAATTAAATCTCTCAATCGGAATTGTTTCGGATACTGCCTATAACCGGAATAAGGTCGGATTGGTCTGGTCAACTGATGAATTCACCACAAGCGATACTGTCATCATGACCTCGCCGCTAAACAATGATAATTTCACTTCTTCAGTCGCGATACCCTCCTATGAAACCAGGGTTGAGTATTATTTTTTCGTGGAAGATCATTTCCTGAGAATCTACAGGTCACCGTCATTTATTGATGAATTTAAATATTCGGTTTATATAGGAACCGACACTGTCAAACCCTTGATTACTCATGTGCCGGTTGAATTTTACTTTGAGGTCGTCGACACTATCAGGTTTGATGTTACTGCAACGGATAACCTTGGAATAGACACTGTTTATATTGAATATAAGGTTAATGAAGGCCCCCCTCAATATCTGGGACTGAAACCGGATGGGGAGGATGAATTTAGCAATAGCCTGAAAATCAAAACCTTATCAATAACCAGCAAGGATTCGCTTCAGTACAGGATAGTTGCAAAGGATAAAGCTGCTGTAGCCAATCAGCGAATTCTTCCATCCG
>CAZKMH010000038.1:0-15512 GCA_964553395.1 uncultured Rikenellaceae bacterium
TTATTAGGGATTTGACCGCCAACTGACAATATCACCCCTCCCGGATTTTCAAGCTCAATAATATCGAGTACCCTCTCGAATGTGAGCTCATCAAAATAGAGCCTGTCGCAGGTGTCATAGTCGGTGCTGACGGTTTCAGGATTATAGTTGATCATAACTGACCGGAATCCTTCTTTCCTGATCGTGTCAGCAGCATTAACAGAGCACCAGTCGAACTCAACGCTGGAGCCTATCCTGTATGCCCCTGATCCGAGGACTATCACTGATTTCCTGTCATTCCCGCAGTGAATGTCATGTTCAGTTGCACTGTAGGTCAGGTACAGGTAATTTGTAACTGCGGGATACTCTGCAGCAAGAGTATCGATCTGTTTAATATACGGGACAATACCAATTGATTTCCTGTGTTGTCTCACTTTCATCAGGTCGGTATTTATTTCATTCGAACCCGACCGCAGTACATGCCTTGCGATCTGAAAATCACTGAATCCGCGTATCTTGGAGCGGGAGAGAAGCTCTGCCGGAACGCTTTCGATAGTATTGTATTCACAGAGCTCATTTTTAATGTTAATAATATTCCTGAGCTTATAGATGAACCATTTGTCGATCTTTGTCAGCTCATGTATCCTGTCCGTTGACATCCCCTTTTCAAGTGCTTCGGCAATAGAAAAGATCCTCATATCGGTAGGTTCAGCAAGCTCTTTTTCAAGATCACTGAATTTGAGCTCCCGGTTCCCGGTAAATCCATGCATACCCTGACCGATCATCCTCAGACCCTTCTGGATTGCTTCCTCAAAGTTCCTTCCGATTGACATTACCTCACCGACACTTTTCATACTGCTGCCAATGGCATGTGAAACACCTTCGAATTTATTCAGGTCCCAGCGCGGGATTTTACATACGATGTAGTCAAGTGCCGGTTCAAAGAAGGCTGTGGTGGTCCTGGTAACTGAATTCTTAAGCTCATGGAGACCATAGCCTATTCCCAGTTTGGCGGCAATGAAGGCGAGCGGGTATCCCGTGGCTTTGGATGCAAGAGCACTGGAGCGTGATAACCTGGCATTCACTTCAATTACACGATAATCTTCCGAATCGGGTGAGAGTGCATACTGGACGTTGCATTCCCCGACAATCCCGATATGCCTTATAATCCTGATGGAGAGTTCCCTGAGTTTATGATACTCGCTGTTTGACAAGGTTTGCGAAGGAGCAACGACAATGCTTTCACCGGTATGAATTCCGAGAGGATCGAAATTCTCCATATTGCAGACAGTGATGCAATTATCGTATTTATCCCTTACTACCTCATATTCAACCTCTTTCCAACCCTTGAGCGATTCTTCAACGAGAATCTGGTTCGTATATGAGAATGCCCTGGTTGCCAGTGTTTCCAGCTCATCGGGACCAGTGGCGAATCCGCTGCCCTGACCTCCCAGTGCATAAGCCGCCCTGATAATGACGGGAAAGCCCAGATTGCCGGCAGCCTTCAGTGCCTCGTCAACTCCGGAAACTGCAATACTCCTGGGTGTGCTGATATTTATTTCCTTTAGTTTCTTTACAAATAATTCCCTGTCCTCAGTATCAATTATGGCTGTCACCGGAGTGCCAAGGACTTTCAGATTATACTTTTCAAAAACACCCGCCCTGAATAGTTCTGTTCCGCAATTGAGGGCTGTCTGGCCACCAAATGAAAGAAGTATGCCATCCGGTTTTTCTTTCTCAATTACTTTTTCAACGAAATATGGAGTCACGGGCAGAAAATATATTTTTCCGGCAAGTTCCTCTGATGTTTGAACCGTGGCAATATTAGGATTTATGAGTATGGTTTCAATACCCTCTTCTTTTAATGCCTTGAGAGCCTGTGAACCTGAATAGTCAAATTCTCCGGCTTCGCCGATTTTTAACGCCCCTGAGCCAAGTAAAACTACTTTTTTAATATCATCTTTCATCTGGAGGATTTGAGATTCAAAATTAAAATAAATTTCTTACCGGAGTTTGCTGAAATGAAAATGATGAATATATTTGCAAACTATTTGTATAAATATGCAAAAAGAAAAACGGCTGCTGGCAATTGAAAAAATAATTGGTGAAGAGGATATTTCGTCGCATGAAGCGCTGCTCAGGAGGCTGAAAGGGAAAGGTATTTTATGCACACAGGCTACATTATCCCGCAATTTACGGCAACTGGGAGCAGGCAGAATACCTGACGGTAAAGGCGGGTATAAATATTCCCTGCCCGGAGTATCAGTGAATTCGGTATCCGGTCCGGAGAAGATTAATTTTTTGCCTGTGATCTGTGACCTTGTCGAGGCAAAAGGTCTCCTGGTTATTAAAACACTTCCGGGGAATGCCAGCAATACAGCGAGTTACATTGACAGTACTTTCAGGTATGAGATAGCAGGCACGATCGCGGGGGATGATACAATACTTGTGATCCCGAGAAACGGTATTACAAGTCAGCAGATCCACACTTGCCTCGAACTCATTCTGCCGGGTTTACACGGACAAATCAGAAAAAATAATTCTGTCAGAGAGAATAAAGATAGAGCAAGGAGTATATAAGAATTAATATTTGTACCATAAAATTTTAAAATGATGAAAGAAAAAGTTGTACTGGCGTATAGTGGAGGTCTGGATACTTCGGTTATACTGAAATGGCTGATTGAAAAAGATTATGAAGTAATAGCCTTTGTGGCTGATGTAGGGCAGAATGAGAATTTTGAGGAAGTCAGGAAGAAAGCGATGATGCTTGGTGCTTCAAAGGTCATCATTTCAGATCTTAAGAGGGAATTCATTGAAGGATATGTTCTAAAAGCGATAATGGCCAATGCCATATATGAAGACAGGTACCTGCTTGGTACAGCTCTTGCACGGCCACTGATTGCCAAGACACAGATAGAGGTGGCAAAGCAGGAGGGCGCCAATGCCGTTGCCCACGGAGCAACAGGCAAAGGCAACGACCAGGTTAGATTTGAACTTTGCTATTATGCCCTGATGCCCGGCGTCAGGGTTATTTCTCCATGGAAAGACAGGGAGTTCCTTACACAATTCAAAGGCAGGACAGATCTTCTGAAATATGCCTCGGAAAAAAAGATCCCCGTAAAGGCCAGTATTGATAAACCTTACAGTGAGGATGAAAACCTGATGCACATCAGTCATGAAGCAGGTGTTCTGGAAGATCCAATGTATACATTACATAAAAGCATGCTTGCAAAAATGGTTATGCCGCAGGATGCGCCCGATAAAGAAACCCGGATAGTGGTTCATTTTAAAAACGGGCTTCCCTTCAAGGTTGTGAATAAAGAAGACGGCACTACAAAGGAAGATGCCTATGAGATGTTTGTATACCTGAATGAACTTGCCGGCAAGAATGGTATTGGTCTGCTCGATATGGTCGAAAACAGGTTTGTCGGAATCAAGTCAAGAGGAGTTTATGAGACGCCAGCTGCGACAGTACTTCATATTGCTCATAAGGATATTGAAGGCATCGCAATGGACAGGGAAGTGATGAGGCTGGTAAACATGCTGACACCGAAATTTGCGGAAATCATTTATAATGGTTTCTGGTTCAGCCCCGAAATGGATTTTCTAATGGCTGCAATAGAAAAGAGTCAGGAGTTAATTGACGGAAGTGTACATCTGTGTCTCTATAAGGGCAATGTTATCATAGAAGGACGGGAGTCACCATCTTCATTGTACAACGAAAAGCTATCGAGTATGGATATTGATGGGGGTTTTGACCAGACTGACAGCAAGGGATTCATTAAGATCAATGCAATAAGGCTGATGGCTCACCGTGCCATTGTCGAGGAGAGTCAGAAAAAATAAAAATAACCGGATATGAAATTATGGGAAAAAGGTATTAATCCTGAACCTGCAATAATTGAATTCACATCAGGGAAAGACCGGAAAACCGATCTTCACCTTACGAAGTGGGATATTATAGGATCAATGGCTCATGTTATTATGCTTCATGATGTTGGATTGATAGCGAATGAAGAGAAAAATGACATGTTGAAAGCATTGCATTCACTCTTTAAGTGGGACGAAAAGGATGGTCTGGTAATTGAGAAGGATATTGAGGACATACATTCACAGATTGAAAAGGAGATGTCCTCAATACTTGGAACCACGGGCAAAAAGATCCATACAGGCAGATCAAGGAATGATCAGGTGCTTGTCGATATCAGACTTTACACAAGAGAGGAGATTGACAACCTGGCTCTCCTGATAAGCAGGCTTTTTGAAAAGTTTCAGTCATTAAGCGAGCAGTACAGGGAAGTCCTTCTGCCGGGTTATACCCATATGCAGCCTGCAATGGTGTCGTCGTTCGGATTATGGTTTGGTGCTTATGCCGAGTGCCTGGCTGACGATATTAAGCTTCTCGCAACGGCAAGGGCTCTCAACAACAGGAATCCTCTCGGTACGGCAGCAGGATTTGGCACAACATTGCCGTTAAACAGGAAACTTACCTCGGAACTGCTTGAGTTTGAAGATCTTTTATACAATTCTGCATATGCAAGTCTGAGCAGGGGTAAGGTCGAAATGGCGATTGCCTCAGCCCTTGCTTCTCTTGCACAGTCCCTGTCGAGGTTCTCTATGGATGTATGCCTCTATATGAGTGCTGAATACAGGTTCATAGATTTCCCTGATGAATATGTGACAGGATCAAGCATCATGCCGCAGAAAAGGAATCCTGATGTGTTTGAACTGATCAGGGGGCGTTCGAATCTGATCCAGACATTGCCGGGTCAGGTTGCAATGTTAACATCAAACCTGCCTTCGGGATACAACCGTGACCTTCAGCTTCTGAAACAGCTTATGTTTGATGCATTCTCCGAGTTACAGGAGTCTCTCGAAATAATGCTTCTGATGCTTAATAATATAAAGGTAAGAAAGAATATAACTGAAAATAAGCTGTACAATACCATATTCAGCACTGAGGAAGTGAACAGGCTTGTAAAGCAGGGGATCCCGTTCAGGGATGCATATAAAGCCGTAGCTGATTTGGTCAGGAATTCATCTTTTTCAAAGACTTCATTATCTGATTACGTTCATGAAGGCAGCATCGGGAATCTTTGCAATGAGGAGATAGCAAAGATTTTCCATGAGGCTATGAAATCCTTCAGAAATAAGTCAGCTGCAGAGATGGCGGAGAAGATGATGGGATATGTAAAATAACCCCCGGGGGGTTATTCCATAGTCTTCCTGATATTCTCCATAAACACATCAAACAGATAATCCGTATCTGTTGGCCCACCTGATGCTTCGGGATGAAACTGGGTGGAGAAAAACGGTTTTGTCTTATGTTTCATCCCTTCGTTGGTGTTGTCATTAATATTTACGAAGAGGGGATCCCATTCTTCGCCAAGAGTTTTATTATCAACGGCATACCCATGATTCTGTGAGGTGATGTATGCTTTATTGGTGCCAACCCTTATCACGGGCTGATTATGACTTCTGTGGCCGTATTTTAGCTTATATGTATCGGCTCCTGAAGCCAGTGCCATTAGCTGGTTGCCCAGGCAGATCCCGAATACGGGGATATTCTTTCCGAAAGATCTCGTTATATTACTGATTGTCACGCCACACATTTTTGGATCACCCGGGCCATTTGAAAGGAAGAGACCATCATATTCCTCCTGGTGGTAATCATAATCCCAGGGAACCCTTATAATGGTAGTGTCACGCTTTAATAAATTTCTTATAATATTATACTTAACACCACAATCCACAAGTATTATCCTGTATTTCCCGGAACCGTAAACCTTTCTCTCATGAGTGCTTACTTCGGCAACAAGATTGACCAGGTTCGGATCATGGAATGAAACTGAAGTGCCTTCAGGTTCAACTTTCCCCAGCATTGAGCCTTTTTCGCGGATCCTCTTTGTGAGCGCCCTGGTATCGATACCGTAAATACCCGGAATATTGTTGCGTCGGAGCCACTCATCGAGACTCTCCGATGCATTCCAGTGGCTGTAGTCAAATGAATAGTCAGACACTATAAGTCCTGAAATATGGATTGAGGAAGACTCATAGAACCTGTAAAGGTCATTCTCTTCATTTTTTGCCGGGGCACCATAATTGCCTACAAGAGGGTAAGTAAGGCATAAGATCTGCCCGCGGTATGAAGGATCCGTAAGGCTTTCGGGGTAACCTGTCATTGCCGTATTGAATACTACTTCACCTGCAGAGGGAACAGGTGCACCAAACGACAGTCCCTGGTAAACAGTCCCGTCTTCAAGGGTAAGATTGACAGTTAGTTTATCTTTCATCAGTTAAAAATTCAGCCACTCTATCTTAATGCTATCTTAATGGAGCCACAGCCATTTCAATCTGCTGCATTGCTTTTTCAACCTTACTGCGGGAAGCAGCAAGGTTCATTCGCATGAAACCTTCTCCGCCGGGGCCGAATGATGAGCCTTCGTTCATCCCAACTCCGGCTTTATTAACAAAGAAGCTGTGCAGCTTTTTGCCAGACATTCCGAATTTACGGCAGTCAAGCCATATCAAATAGGTAGCCTCAGGATAAACAGGAAGGATTTCCGGAATAAGTTCCCTGCAAAATCCGGCAACATAACTGGCATTCCCGCTTATATAATCTATGAGGGCTTCAAGCCACTCATGTCCCTGGGAATAAGCTGCAACAGAAGCGATATTTCCGAATATATTACCATTCCCCACATGCAGACTTTCGACTTTTTTGTTGAAATATTTCCTCATGACAGGATTGGAAATTATCACTGAAGCAGTTGACAGTCCGGCGAGATTAAAAGTTTTGCTTGGGGAAATGCAGGCAACAGTTATATCTGCGATCTCTTCTGAGATCGCTGCGACTGGAATATGACAGAAGTCGGGTAAAACAAGATCACAATGTATTTCATCGGACAGGATAATGATCTTATTCCTGAGGCATATCCCGGCTAGTTTCTCCAGTTCCTCCCGTGACCAAACCCTTCCAACCGGATTGTGGGGATGTGAAAGAATAATCATTTTTGTATCCCTGGTAATTGAGGCTGTAAGTGAATCGAAATCAATCGACCATTTTCCGTCCTGCTCAAGCAGCTGATTATAAATCAGTTTCCTGCCATGGCTTTCGACAGCCGGGAAGAAAGGGAAGTAGACAGGTGGTTGCACAATAATGGAATCGCCGGGACGTGTAAATGCAAGTGTGCAGAGGTTTAACGCAGGTACAACACCCGGACAGAAGCAGATATGATCCTTTTCAATCTGCCAGTTATGTCTTTCCGATTGCCATTTCATTATTGAACTAAAATATTCAGGCGGGCGGAATGAATAACCATAAATTTCGTGGTCAAGACGCTGACGGAGTTTTTCTGTGATGAATCCGGGGGTTTTGAAATCCATATCCGCGACCCACATGGGAATGATATCCTTACGGCCGAAAATCTCTTCTCTCAGATCATACTTGATACAATCTGTCCCCTCCCTGCTGACCTCTTCATCAAAATTCCATTTCATCACAATGCCATAAATCCCGGATCGGGCTAAAGTTATATAAATTCATCAATAAATGGCCTCATATAAAATATAAGTATAATTGTCTCCGTACATATCTCAGGTATGTAAACCATGGTTAATAACGAAGTCTGGTTAATATCAAATTAGTTGGATAAGATGCTTATTGTTTAATTAATTTATTACTTTTATAGGCAAAATGTGAATATTTCAGGTACTTAAAACAGATCAAGTATGAAAAAGACGATTGCTGTAGTAATCCTTCCTTTGTTTATAACTGCAACTACTCTAATGACCTCGTGCAACTCCTGTAAAAACAGGTCGGCAGATCAGAACCAGAAGAAAGTTGAAATGGAACAGGTTGACACACTTGAAAAACAAATAGAATCGAATGTATATCCATTACCCACATCTGCAGAGGTGATTAAGATGCTGACCGAGCTTGAGGTGGGTTATCAGTTCGGGATATCAAATCCTGTTTCCAAAACAAAGAAATATATAACGAGCATTGAAAAAGCAATCAATATGGGGGCATACGGAGCTGATCTCAGTTATGCAACTTTATATAATATGCAGCAGGAGGTAATAAATTTCCTTAGTGCGATCAGGACACTCGCCAATGAGCTAAATATGTCGAGAATATATGACGAAGCACTATACACCAGGATTAAGGATAATTTTGACAACAGGGATGAACTTGTTAAAATACTTACGGAAGCTTTTGATAACACTTATACCTATCTTGCTGAAAATGATCAGCAGGTATTAGCGTTGCTGGTTGTAGGTGGTGCATGGATTGAAGGTATGTACCTGACAACACATGTGTCAGTGGCAGCATACCATTTTGAGGGAATCTCCCGCAACCTGCTTGAGCAGAAGAAGTCATTTGACCTTTACCTTGAAATTACCAAACCTTATTTAAGTGAGAAGGCAATAAGTGATTTTGTTGCCCAGCTTGATCCTGTGAAGGAAGTTTATAAAGATCTGGGAACCAGCCTTACAGATAAAAATATTCAGGATATTTCCAAAGCAATCGGTATAGTAAGAGCACAAATCGTAAAATAGTTCTTTAATGTTATTCTGGCCGCAAAGTGACTGACTTTGCGGTCTTTTTATTAATAGTTACTGTTATGAGGGAGTCAGTTTTACTGGCGTTGATTCACATATTTGCCATTGTCTCGACCGTTAATCCGGCAGGGATCACATCACGGGGCAAAAAGATTCTGCGCAGCTACCTCAGGAGATATCTTAACAGGGAGCTCGAAGAAGAATATTACGCTCTCTTTGAAAATAACCTTGAATTTTATTCAAATGAACTGAAAAGCGTTGATAAGGATGAGCTTGCTGATGAGAATTCATTGATATCATTCCAGATAACCAACATCTGCCGTCAGATAAAAAAGGGATTATTTCTTGAGGAGAGAATGATAGTTTTCCTGCAGCTTCTGGAGTTTGCCTTTGAGGATGGAATGATCTCTGAGCAGGAGAAAACGATTGTTGACATCGTTGTCAAAACCTTCAGTATTTCAAAAAAAGAATACGATAATGCTTCTGCTTTTATTATCGGCAGAGCCTTTGACGAAATTTCACCCGAATGTCTCCTTATAATCGAAAGCGACAATCCTGAATTTTCAGGAGCCTCTATTTACAAAAACTATGATAAATGGCGTCATATCAGGACAAGAGGATTCAGAGGACATCTTATTGTATTATTCATAGAGAGTACAGGAACCCTGCTTCTCAATTACGATGGTCCGCTTGCACTCTATTTCAAAGGGCGTGATATCATAGCCTGCCGTCCGTATCTGCTTGAAAGGGGGGTAAATATCAAGGGAATTGGCATTGAGCCGATCTATTATTCTAAGATTTTTAAAAAATTCGTTTCCGGGAAATTTTCTGAAAAGGTTGTTTTTGAGGGTCATAATATTGAATACCTGTTCAAGAATTCGGAAAATGGTGTCCGGAAAATGAATTTCAGAGTTGATTCAGGGAATCTGATAGGGATAATGGGCGGAAGCGGTGTAGGTAAATCAACTCTGATTAATCTGCTTAACGGAAAAATCAAACCGACAACAGGGAATCTGTATATCAACGGATATGATATTCATGAAGATTCGGAGAAAATCAAGGGATTAATAGGCTATGTTCCTCAGGATGATATGCTTATTGAGGAACTTACTGTTTACCAGAACCTCTACTTCAATGCCCGCCTCTGTTTCGGCGATTACACTGAGGAACAACTGAATGACACCGTGGATAAGGTCCTTCACAATCTTGAACTCGATGAGATAAAGGATCTGCAGGTTGGAGATCTGCTTAACAAGAAAGTAAGCGGAGGACAGCGTAAAAGGTTGAATATCGGGTTAGAGCTTATGCGTGAGCCGGTAGTCCTCTTTATTGATGAACCCACATCGGGATTATCCTCATTTGATTCGGAAAAGGTCATGAGTCTTTTAAGAGACCAGGCATTGAGCGGAAAACTGGTTATGGCTATCATTCACCAGCCTTCTTCGGACATAATTAAACTGTTCGACAGACTCTGGTTGCTCGACAAGGGTGGCTATATGATATATGACGGGGACCCGGTTGAGGCACTTGTTTATTTTAAGACAGAGACGTCACAGGCGAATGCAGCTGAAAGCGAGTGTCCGAATTGCGGTAATATAGAAACGGATAATATCCTTCATATTGTTGAAGTTAAGGTGATTGATAATTCAGGCCTGCCCGGTAAGGAACGACAGGTAAGCCCGGAAGAATGGTACGAAAAATACCGGAAGAAAATGATGCCTGTCCTTCCCGATAAGCCTGCAATATCTCCTGTTACACCAAGTAACTTCAAGGTTCCTGATAAATCACGCCAGATCAGAACTTTCATAAAAAGAAACATTACCAGGAAGATTGCTGACAAGCAATATATGACTATAAATCTGCTTGAAGCACCACTGCTTGCCTTAATCCTGGGTTACATATCGAAATACAGCGAAAACGATCTTTACCTTTTTTCGACTAATGTTAATTATCCTGTTTTTCTCTTTATGTCGATTATAGTAGCGTTGTTTATAGGGCTGACTGTGAGTGCAGAAGAGATATACCGGGACAGGAAAGTTCTTGAAAGAGAAAAGTTCCTGAGTCTGAGCAGGTTAAGTTATTTGTTCTCCAAAATAAACCTTCTTTTTGCTATATCGGCTATTCAGACCTTATCATTTGTACTGGTAGCCAATGCCATATTGGAGGTAAGAGGAATGTTATTCAGGCACTGGATTATATTGTTTTCAACGGCCTGCTTTGGCAATATGCTGGGATTAAATATTTCAGCAGGCATGCGGACTGCAATAAGTATTTATATTCTGATACCGCTTTTATTAGTGCCGGAACTGCTCCTTGGCGGCGCCATGATTCAGTTTGATGATCTTCATAAAGGCTTAAGCAAGAAAATTTACGTGCCGGTCGTAGGGGATATAATGGCAACACGATGGGCATACGAAGCTATAAGTGTTGAGCAATTCAGGAGCAACAAGTTTGAAAAGCCATTCTTTAAATATGATATGGAGATCAGCCAGAATAACTGGAATGCTTCTTTCCTTATTCCAATGGTGAATGTGAAGGTTGAGGAATGTCTGAAAGCCGGAAAGGATCCGGTATACAGGAGATATTCGGAGAACAACTTCAGGAAAATAAACTACCATATTAATGAACTGGCGGAAATATCGGGTATACAACCCGGTTCATGGATAACCAGTGTGAATTATTCAGATTTCAATGATATTATTGGTGATGATGTTAAACTTTATTTAGATAGTCTTAAAAAGACGTTCAAGCTGAATGAAAACAGACTGAGCCTCAGGCTTGATTCTCTTAAAACTATCAAGGCGAAACAAATTGGAGAAGCCAGATTTCTAAGGATGCGCGAGAAGGATTATAATGAGAGACTTGCTGAAATCGTTCTGAACTGGAGGACTCCGGGGAAAATCTATGAAACTGAAAGAGGGTTTATCCAGAAAGCCGACCCCATATTCATGAAACCGGGATCGAGGTATGGAAGAGCTCATTTTTATGCACCTTACAAACAAATCGGAAACCTTAAGATTTCCACTCTGATATTCAATGTGGTTGTAATATGGCTAATGATTTTAACGCTTTCTGTTACTTTGTATTACGATATTCTTAAGCGTTTTATAATCTTTCTCGAAACACTCAAACTGCCAATCTGGAGAAAATTCGGACGTGAGCTTCTGCGGATCTGAGCAATATTCAGTCTTTTAAGCTTAATAATGGTCAGGATACAACCAAAAAAGAATCTGGGGCAGCACTTTCTGAAAGATAAAAGTATAGCTCTCAGAATTGCTTCTTCACTGACAGGGACAGGCTACAGCTCCGTGCTTGAAATTGGACCCGGGACCGGTATTCTTACAGAATTCCTGCTTGAAAGAAATTTCGATGATTTCAGGGTTATTGAAATAGATAATGAGTCGGTCCATTATCTGAGGGAGAGATTTCCCGGATTTACAGGTGTTATAAGGGGCGATTTCCTGAAGCTGGATATTGAGAGTCATTTCAGTGGAAAGCTGGCAATAATAGGGAATTTCCCGTATAACATTTCATCGCAGATCATATTCAGAGCCCTGGAATACAGGGATAAGATAATGGAGGTATGCGGAATGTTTCAAAAGGAGGTTGCTCAAAGGATATGTGCTGCTCCCGGCTCAAAGACCTATGGAATTCTCAGTGTGCTGATCCAGTCATTTTATACCACAGAATATCTTTTTACAGTACCCGCTAACGTATTTTCTCCGCCGCCGGAAGTTCAATCAGGGGTTGTCAGACTGATTCGCAATAAAATAACTGCCCTTGACTGTGATGAAAAATTGTTTATCAGAGTCGTCAAGGCTGCATTCAACCAGAGACGCAAGACACTGAGAAATTCAATTAAATCAGCATTCAGACTTAAAAATGAAGATTATGTTGATTTTGGATTAAGGCCTGAGCAACTTTCTGTAGAGAGTTTTATCCGGCTTACCAGATGGATAGATGAAAACAGATTGCTAACCGAATGAGTAACCTATAGCATCCACCGGATTCATCCGTGCAGCCGCATAGGCAGGGGCGTAACCGGCGACGATCCCGATTATACCGGAGATGAATATTGCAAGGAAAATATTTGACAGGGTCAGAAACATATTCAGTTCATAGAGATAATTCACTATAAGTGTTCCGATAAAGATCATAAGGACTCCCAACAGACCGCCGACCAGAGAAAGCAATACTGATTCTGCAAGGAACTCCCTTAGTATGAATGACCGTTTGGCTCCTAACGCTTTCTGAATGCCGATCATATTTGTTCTCTCTCTCACAGAAACGAACATGATATTCGCAATCCCGAAACCCCCGACAAGTATTGCAAATCCTCCGATAAGCCAGCCGCCGATATTTATTCCCGCAAAAACCGCTTCAAATCCCTTTGTAAGAAGACTGGCCTGGTTAATGGAGAAATTTGATACTTCGCCCGGCTTGAGCCTCCTCGCAGCCCTCAGAACCATCAAAACTTCGTCACTTAATTCCTGCACCGTAATACCCTCTCTGGCTTTGATCATCAGATCAGTCTGAAGGAAATTATTGCGGTAATTTATAAAGTTCCTGGAATAGTTCAGAGGCACTAATGTGAATTCATCAAGTCCGTCGTCGCTTATCCCTCCTTTCCCCTCCTTTTTAAAGACTCCTATGACGTTTGTTTTATGACCTGCAATAGTGATCTGTTTCCCGACCGGATCCGATTTTTCGAACAATCTGTTTGCGATTTCATAGCCCAGGATCGCAACATTTTTCCCGGATGATGATTCTTCCGGTGAAAAGTACCTGCCCTTTTCTATTTCAAATGATCTCAACTCCTCGAACTCATGTGTTGCTGCCCATATATAAGCTTCATTGGCCTGATTCTTTCTGAATCTTATCGATTCGGGCTGATATGCCGAAAAACAGGTTGTTTTAGCTTTTGTCGACCTGCTCTGTATGGCGTCATAGTCCTTCATTGATACGGCCGGCCATTTGATTATATCCCACCATGCCAGATTCCGATCAAACGACCAGGGAAATTTCTGGACATAAACAACGTTATCACCTAAAGTGGAGATACTGTCGCGAATTGATTTTTCCATCCAGTCGAGGACCGTAAACACCGAAATGATTGAGAAAATGCCAATAGTGATCCCAAACAAGGAGAGGAATGTCCTTAATTTATTAATAGTTACAGAGTTAATGGCAAATATTATAGCCTCCTTAATGAGCTTGAAAAACATCATAAATTCAGACCGGATTGATTTGAGGACCAAAGATAAGAAAAATCAAAGTCTGGAGTCCGAAAAAGTTCTTAATTGCAACAATACGAATAATGATAATTATTAATTTATTGAGGATTATAAAAAAATATATACTTTTATTCGCTTGATTCATCTTAGCCTGGCAATCATAATAATCAGATAATGAGCGAGAAAAAAATCAGAAGTGCTTTAGTTTCCGTATATTTTAAAGATGGCCTCGATGAAATAGTTAAAACCCTCAGGGATCTGGATGTAAGAATATTTTCCACAGGTGGTACTTTCACTCATATAACCGGATTGGGAATACCTGCTGAAAAAGTAGAGGATCTCACAACCTATCCGTCAATACTCGGGGGAAGGGTTAAAACCCTCCATCCTTCTGTTTTTGGTGGTATCCTGGCCAGGCGGGACAACCGGGAAGATATGGAACAGGTTGCGAAGTACACTATTCCGGAAATAGATCTGGTGATAGTTGATTTATATCCTTTTGAGGAGACTGTAAAGAGTAATGCAGATGAGGATTCAATTATTGAAAAGATTGACATAGGTGGGATATCACTTATAAGAGCCGCAGCTAAAAATTATAATGATGTTCTGGTAATTCCAGGTATGGAACATTATCCGGGATTACTGAGAATTCTTAAGGAGAAAAAGGGAGTGACCACTATGAGCGAGAGGAGATATTATGCTGCAGAAGCTTTCAAAACATCTTCTCATTACGACACTGTGATCTTCAAATATTTCAACAATGAAGCAGGTATCACGGTATTCAGGGAAAGCATTAATTCATACATTCCGCTCCGATATGGCGAAAATCCACACCAGAGAGGAGTATTTTTCGGGGATCCTGTCCGGCTTTTCGACAAACTACACGGGAAAGAGATATCATTTAACAATCTTCTCGATATAGAAGCTGCACTGAATCTGATCGATGAATTCAGTGAAACAACGGTTGTAATCATCAAACATAACAATGCATGCGGGGTTGCATCCAGGCAAACTTTAGTTGAAGCCTGGAAGGATGCGCTTGATTGTGATCCGGTCTCTGCATATGGAGGAATAATTGTTACAAATGTTACAATTGATAAAGCTGCCGCAGACGAGATCGACAAAATATTTTTCGAGGTGGTAATTGCACCGGAATTTACCGGGGAAGCCCTGGAAATACTGAAACAGAAAAAGAACAGGATCATCCTGAAAAGAAATGCTCAGGTAAAAACTCTTTATAATTTCAGGTCACTGCTTAACGGAGTGCTGTGGCAGGAGCGCGATAACAAGACAGAGATTGCCGGGGATTTGAAGCCTGTAACAACCAGAGCTCCGGAAAAGGCTGAGATTGACGACCTTGTTTTTGCCAACATTATTGTGAAACACAGTAAATCGAATACAATCGTTCTGGCAAAGAACAGGCAGTTGTGTGCAAGTGGTGTTGGCCAGACATCAAGGGTTGACGCGTTGAAGCAGGCTATTGAAAAAGCAAAGTTATTTGGTTTTGATCTCAGGGGATCGGTCATGGCATCGGATGCGTTCTTCCCGTTTGGCGACTGCGTTGAGATTGCCCACAAAGCCGGAGTAACGGCAGTTGTTCAGCCCGGAGGTTCGGTGCGCGACCAGGAATCAATAGACTACTGTTCATCGAATGGAGTTGCAATGGTTTTTACCGGAACAAGGCATTTTAAACATTAATATATAATTTATAACTTCCTCAATATATGGGACTTT
>CAZKMH010000039.1:0-15257 GCA_964553395.1 uncultured Rikenellaceae bacterium
CGGAAGATAAAGTTATATTCGGGGCTGACCTTAAAAGAAGGTATGTGGGTGGTTATCTGACAGAAGATGAAAGGTATCTTGTTGTCAGTGCTTCAATATCAACAACAGGCAATGAGCTGTATATCAGGGATCTGACAAAAATATCAGACACCTTCCGGCCAATTGCCGGAAATTTTGATAACGATCATTATATAATTGATAACGAGGATTCAAAACTGTTCATTGTAACTAATCTGAATGCTCCAAACGGGAAAATTGTAACAGTAAATGCAGAAAATCCGGGAGTCGAAAACTGGGTTGATTTTATCCCTGAAACAGAGAATGTTCTCGAGGCTTCAACCGGATCAGGATACTTCTTTGCAAACTATCTGGTTGATGCGATTTCCAGAGTAAAACAATTTGATATAAATGGAAATCTGGTGAGGGAAATAGGACTTCCCGGTATCGGAAGTGTACAGGGTTTCGGAGGGAAGAAGAAAGATAAGGAAATCTATTACTCCTTTGCCAACTATATTACGCCCGGTATAATCTATAAGCTGGATCCGCATTCCGGTGATACACAGATCTATAAAAAGCCATCAGTTCTATTTAATCCCGAAAATTATGAATCCGAACAGGTTTTCTATGACTCAAAAGACGGGACAAGGATACCGATGATAATCACCTTTAAAAAAACAATGATGCGTAACGGTAAAAATCCGGCTATGCTTTATGGTTATGGCGGTTTTAACTCAAGCACGACTCCGGGATTTAGTATAACAGCAGCTGAATGGCTTGAACTGGGTGGAATTTATGCAGTCGCAAATATAAGGGGTGGCGGAGAATATGGAGAAAAATGGCATCTGGCCGGAACTAAGCTGAACAAGCAGAACGTGTTCGACGATTTTATTGCTGCTGCCGAATACCTTATTGAAAATAACTATACTTCGTCGCAATACCTGGCAATCAGAGGAGGTTCCAACGGAGGACTTCTGGTTGGAGCTGTAATGACACAAAGACCTGACCTGATGAAAGTTGCTATTCCAATGGTTGGAGTTATGGATATGCTCAGATATCATAAATTCACTGCCGGTGCAGGTTGGGCATACGATTACGGGACAGCCGATGAGAGTAAGGAAATGTTCAATTATCTCCTGAAATATTCACCGGTTCAAAATGTGAAAGAAGGAGTGGTTTATCCTTCAACCCTTATTACAACGAGCGATCATGATGACCGTGTTGTCCCGGCACATTCATTTAAATTTGGAGCCCAAATGCAGGCAAAACAATCGGGTAATAATCCTGTACTGATAAGAATTGAAACAAAAGCAGGCCATGGTGCAGGGATATCTGTCAGCAAATCAATCGGACTTTATACTGATATCTTTAGTTTTACACTCTGGAACATGGGTTTAAAGGAAATAAAATAGGAGCTTAAACATGACAAAGAAAGTTATTCATTGCGGTATTGCCGGCTCGGGTTTTGCAGCAAGATTTCATTATGATGCCCTTCTCAGGGTCTTTGGCGTAAAGGTGGAAATTTCAGGCGCCTACTCCCCTACCAGGGAAAAACTTGAACAATTTACCGGACCACGTAATATAAAGGGCTATAAGAGTATTGATGAATTGATTGAAAACGTTGATGTTGTACATGTCTGCACACCTCCCTCGTCACATGAGCCGATAGTGACAGCTGCCCTCGAAAAGAATAAACACGTAGTTGTTGAAAAGCCCTTTACGGGCTATTTCGGTGATGGAAGCGCTGAATTTAACGGTGATAAATTCTCCCGTGAGGAAGGTCTGATCCAGGCACTTGCCAGTATAAAAAGAATGACTGAAGCAGAAAAGAAGAGCAAAGGGAAAATAATGTATGCCGAAAACTGGATCTATGCTCCATCAGTAATGAAGGAGAGCGATATGCTGAGGAAAACAAAGGCACAGATCACCTGGATGCATGGCGAAGAGTCCCATTCCGGTTCACATTCAATGACTTACGGACAATGGAAATTCTCCGGTGGCGGATCCATGTTAGGAAAAGGTTGTCATCCGCTGGCTGCAGCCCTGTACTTCAAACAGGTGGAAGGAAAATCGCGTTCGGGAAAACCTGTCAGACCCTCATCCATTACCGCCCGGACACACGCCATAACAAGAATGCCGGGTTATATCGATGAAGGACATCTGAGAACGACATATAAGGATATCGAAGATTTTGCATTGATGCACGTAGTATTTGAAGACGGAACCTTTGCAGATATTTTTGCCAGCGAACTTGTACTTGGCGGAGTGCACAACTGGATAGAGGTGAATACCAACAATCACCGTACAATCTGCAATATTAATCCTAACAATGCAATGCAGACATATACTCCGGACGAGGAGCATTTCAAGGATGTGTATATTGTAGAAAAGACAGAAACCAGGCAGGGATGGTCCTTCGTATCACCCGATGAGGGATGGTTTACCGGCTACCAGCATGAGATGGAGGCATTCTACCGGTCAGCGGCCTTCGGGGATCCAATCGAAAGCGACAGCATCCTGGCTGCCGATGTGATCGCAACCATTTATGCCGGTTACCTGTCCGCTGAGAAGAAAGGAACGGAAGTACAGGTTACCTTATTTTAAATTCCCTGACCGGGATCTCACCAAAAACGACATCAAGAACAGGTTTGTTGTTTTTCAGCGAGATATTACCGAAGCCGGTGGCAGTCGATATGAATGATGTGAAATCACCGATCCTCGAGTCAATATGCATTGTTTGAGTAAGTGCATCATACCTGGTACCGGTAAGTCCCTGTAACATTGCATAGCTCGACATTGCCCTGGCATACCAGTGACCGCATTCATACTCGTTGAACGGATTCCTGAGTCTCCCGTTATATCTTTCGCGGCAGGTACGGACTATCTCGAGTCCTTTTTCAACCTCCCCCATCATCATCAGGTGAGTTGCCACCTGGTATTCAAAACCGGTCCATACCTCATCACAGTACACAAACGGCAATGAAAGTTTACCGCCGTTCGGCCATGTACAGAGCAGTAATCCGCCCTCATTTCCAAGTGCATACGATGGCCGTTGCGGATTGGAATGATCAGTGAGATCCTTCCTGAAATTATATTTAAAGACCGAATTGAGATGACTTCTTACTTTTACAGAATCCACAACATTGTCAAGACCGCAAACTTTACCGATCCAGGCGCCAAGGATACCATCCGAGAGGCAACCGTTACCATACTGATATTTAGGTCCCTCCTTTTTGAGCAGTTCCCTGGCTTCATCAGAATACTCCGATGACCACGAGCCTTCTGAAGCTTTTACGGGATCAGGTGAATTCAAGCCTTCCCATCTGATCTTCTGGTAAAAATATTCACCATTGAAAAGTTCAGATTCAATAGCCTGTTTCCCTTTCTTATATAGCGTTTCATATTTTGAAATATCCTGCCCGAGATGAGTGCCCATTTCGCAGAAAGCCTTCAGAGCGCCCAGATAAAAGCTTGTGCACATCCCGTCGGGTCCCCAGAATTCAATGTCGTAAGTATTATGGTGTGGTTCCTCAAGCGTACCAGTTGATCGTGGGTCCCATGTTTTAATGCAATAATCCATGCTTTCTGTCACTTTGGGGAACAGTTTCTTCAGCCATTCGGTGTCGCCGCTGATATGCCAGTCGCGGTAGACTTTCATGATACCGCCCAGCTGACCGTCGGATGCGGCATAAAAAGTAGTGGCAACCGGCCTGATGGGTAATGCTGACCTGAATGTCTGATGCCCCTCATTATCCTGACTGGGGAAGAATTCCGTTTCGCGAAGGGTCCTTTCAAGTTTCGGGAAAAGATGCGGTATGGCCTGTGCATAGTTCCAGACATGAGTACAGGAACCGGCACAGCACCCCGAATTATCGCTGCATCCCTCCCAGCTCCATAGCTTACCGTCACGCTGCCGTAAAACTGTGGGTGATTTCAGAATTGTAAGGTTGGCGGCTATCGCTTCAATAACTTCGGGTGGAAGGGTGCTGTTATAAAATGATTCGCTGAAAAGTTCGGATTTGCCTGCCAAATCTGTGTAATTCGTTTTCCAATAGTCAGCCACCTCGTTTATTGATGAAAACTTCGAGGAGTACCACGGCTTATAGAATGGATCTTTACAAACACAATCGGCAGCCTCACATTCTTCATTGTCGGGCTCTTTTGAATCCTGTCCGTATTTCATATTGGTGTCGGGAACATACCAAACCAGGTTTAATCTGATAGTTTTCGTGTCGCCAGGACTCAGTTCGAACGGTACAAAAAGTGAAGCTCCTGGTGCTTCTGTGTCGACTGGTAATGTGTTACGGACCTCTCCCTTCAATATTGTGTTCCAGGCAATTGTAAGCGGATCCCACCATCCGCCCCTGAACCAGCAGTGATCAACAACAGTCCCGGATTCACTGGTGAAAATTGCAAAGTCTCCTTTTCTTTCAGGATTCTCCTTTGTGCTTTCTTCGGAAAGGACAAATCCTCCTGTGATTGATTTTACTCTCGCTTTTCCTCCGGATTGCCTCATGAAGTTCTTTGAATTATATGAAAACACAGCTTCAATCTTCGCGTTACCGGTGTTGGTGAAAGTGTACTCAAGGGCGCCCGCCGGAAGACTCGAATTATCAGCATCAGTCGGGATGAACGGACTCCAGCCTTTTATATTTACTTCAAGAGGCAGATCATCATCTTTAAGTTCGATCAGGGCAAAGGGAAATCTTGCCTGGAATTTTGAGTTTTCAAAACGCGGCAATCCCCAGCTTGCCCCTGATGATCCGTTACCTGAACCCGGTTGGCCGAAATGCTTCCATTCCGGCACCTGCCCTTCAAGCACTTTAGTTCCGTTTTCAATGCCCTTCACCGATATTGCGGCGAACATGCACGGTTCATTGAATAATTCGGGCCGGTTCCGGACCGACATATGCGATATGGCACCAGTTCCCTCAAGGCAGAACATTCCTGCACCGATCCCCCCTACCGGAAAGGCAATCCTGTTAAGATATTCGCCTGAATAACTTTCATTATACCTGTGCACATCATTGTCAACTCTTTTTTTCTCTGAGCAAGAACAGAGTAAAAGATTCACGACAATAAAAAACAAGGACAGATTTAAATACTTCTTCATCATCTGACAAATAATTTATCTGATATAATAACACCTTAAAGCCTTAAAGCCCTAACGCCTCAATGTTTTTTGGTTTTCCCCTAACTCTCCAGAATCAGCTTCAACCTGTCACATAAATCCTTCAATCCTTCAGGGGTGTTGCCTCCCGGTTGTTCGATAGTTGCCCAGTCATTGTAGTTTATGCCATCCAATGCCGACATCACTGCGGACCAGTTGACATCCCCTTCACGAAGGTTCACCTTAAAGCCGGCCGATTTACCCTGGGTATCTGCTATTTTCTTACTGTATTCCTTGATATGTACTTTTGCAATCCGGGAACCGAGTATCTTGATCCATTGCTCAGGCCATCCGAAGAACAGGACATTCCCGCAGTCAAAATAGAACTTTACGGCAGAGCTTTGAAACTGATCCACATATTGTGCGGCCTCCATGGGACTTAACAGAAAGTTGTTCCAGACATTTTCAATCCCTATTTTCACATTCAGCTTTTCTGCAAGAGGGATCACTTTCTTTATCTCCTCAACAGAGCGGTTCCAGCAATCGTCATAGCTTACTGTATCGCTGACACGTCCGGGGACAAGCAAAATAGTATCAGAACCATAGGCTTTGGCATCTTCAATTGTCACTTTTAAGCCGGCCAGTCCTTCTTCCCTTACTTTTGGGTCGGGATGAGACAGCGGCAGCTTCCCGTGCAGGGAACCGCAAACACTGGGGATTATTAATCTGGTTTTATCCCGTGCCTTAAGCACTTCATTCCTGTCGAGATGGCTCATAACTTCCACTCCGTCAAAGCCGGCCAGTTTTGCGGCTTCGAATTTTTCAAGGATAGATGTCCCATAACCGATGTTGCCCCACATGATCCCTTTTCTTATTTTACGTTTCGGGGGGTTAAGGGTATCAGCAAATCCCGGGAATGATGCAAACGAAGCCATGGCCGATGCCATGGCAGTCTTTTTTGTAAATTGACGTCTGTTCATAATGATTATAATTTATTAAGTTACTTTCGGTTCTGCACCAATGACCGGCACAACTTCGGGAATTCCGGGAACCGGACCGAATTCATAGGTCGCAGGCCCGAGACGTAGATCTGAGTTCAACACTTCTTCCCAGGTAACATCCTTGCCGGTATAGGCCGAAATTCTTCCCATAACTGTGACAAGAGTTGAATTTACCTGTGCTTCGGCATCATTTACAGTATTGCCGGTGCGTATTCCGGTAACAAGATTAATATGCTCCTGAACAAACGGATCCTTAACTGCCCAGGTCTGATCAGGATCATCCTTTTCAGGTTTAGGATATTTCCATATCTCCTCACCTTTTAAGTTAAACAGCACACCTTTGCCGGCATCAGCAAAACCTTCCGT
Source organism: uncultured Rikenellaceae bacterium (assembly GCA_964553395.1). GTDB lineage: Bacteria > Bacteroidota > Bacteroidia > Bacteroidales > VadinHA17 > LD21. Next base: position 6,475 of record CAZKMH010000039.1, read on the forward strand.
GCCCACAATGAGCACTTTGGTCAGGTTGGAACAACCGGTTATCTGTCGCGCTGCACAATGGGTTTGCATCCCGTTTTCATAAAGATATTCAATGCTGAAAAAATCATACTGGTCTCCGGTGACTCTTCTCTGACGTCCACCCCAGGCAATTGCTTTGACAGGGTTTTGCCCCAGGTACCAGTTCATTACATCGACCTGATGTATGAACTGCTCAACCAGATGATCGCCTGACAGCCAGCAGAAATTTCCCCAGTTACGCAGCATGTACTCCATATCTGTCCATTCTGGTTTTCTTGAATTCACCCAGAGAGAACCACCGTTGCGGATGGCATGAGCGCTAACTATTTCGCCTATTTCACCATTCATAACCCTGCGCCTGGTTTCCATATAATCTTTTGATACTCTGTATATTGTACCACTAATCATGCATAAACCTTTTTGTTTAGCCTTTTCAACAGAGACCAGTACCGACCGCGCCCCAACAGGATCAACAGCACATGGTTTTTCAAGAAATATGTGTTTGCCTGCATTTACTGCGGCTTCGATATGCATCGGCCGAAAATGCGGCGGCGTGCAGAGCAGAACAAGATCCACCCCTGAATCTATAACTTTCTGATAGCTGTCGAAACCGATGAAGCAGTTTTCATCAGCGATCTCAACGTTGCGCTGTTTTTTCAGGTTTTCCCTGCAGAGATCAAGCTTATCGCGGAATATATCTCCAAGGGCCGTTATCTGAAGATTGGGGCCCGCATCCAGAAAGTTAACAGCAGCACCGGTGCCTCTGCCGCCGCAACCAATAAGTCCGGCTTTCAGTACTTTCCCATCCTTGGCAACAGGAAGGAGTTCCGGTAATTTCTCCTCCTCTTTTCCTTTGCAGGAAGTCACAATTCCAATGGAAGTTAATGCTGCTGCAGCAATAGCCGCATCAGAGATAAACTTTCGACGACCCACAGTTTTGCCTGTGGCAGAATTTTCGGTGTTTTTCATATAGATCTAAAATAAATTGAAGTGAATAATGAATTTCGTTAATATATTAATAGACTTCCAGTTCGCGCCAGGCTGGCAGAACAGGGAATTTACCATGCGGCTCAGACTGGTACCAGAAGCAAACGGAAGATATATCGGACTTTTGTGCAAGATATCTTCCTCCCTGCCTCCAGCCAAGATCCTGGATTGTGACCTTAAGGTCCTTTTCGAACCTCACCGGGTCCATTACATGCCAGCGGTACAATCCAAATCGTTGCATTACATTATAATGGCCATCACCTCTGATCACCTGGTGTAAACCGGCATAAGGAGTGCAAAACTCCGTATAATTAACTTCCTCAACGCCTGCAGCATTCTTTTTCCTTGTGTCAAAATCATATGATCCGCAGAAATAATCTTCGGTTCCGGTTCCGCATATTGTTGGAAACTTAGTATCGCCGTCCATAAAGAATTTAATTTCACCTTCACCCCACCAGCCGTTGTTAAAAACGCCCCAGGCCATATAAACTCCAACATAGTGACCTTTACCTTTGACACCATCCACTATTGTATAATTTGATGTGACGTTCGGATTTAACCTGCGGAACTGTGCATGGAAATAAGCTGCATCCGAAGGAACATCGGTAAGTGTGTAGTCGATCTGATAGTAGAGAGTCATCTGGTCGGCATCGCTGATATTCTCCATTGTTATCCTGCATTTCTTCCTGAATGGCATTGCCCAGTAGCAATTGAATGCACTGCCCGGATTAACGCAGATGGCCAGAGAGGAAAGTGAAGCATAGGTGCCCCAGCCCATTGCGAAGAAATCGCCTACCGGACACTCGACAGATGGTTCAGTTTCATTATCCCAGTAAATTCTTAATATTGAATATCTCCATTTTCCTGTCGGAGTCATCCATATATGCTGTATCGCACCCGGTCCGTCAATTTCAGCCATGGTGAATGTTTCACCCGGTTTAATCCTGACATAGGGATTTACCTTCCACCCCTGTCCCAGGTCACGTGCAGCGTTGAAAGCATTTGCAACATTAGGTTTATCCTTGTCGGCAGGATCTGCCATTCCTGCTTTTCCTTTTTCACCGGTAAAGTTTTCAGGACTTATTGAACGCGTTTTGGCATCAGACAGCCTGTAAAGGTTACCCATGTTCATTTCGAGTCCGTTAAATTTATTCTGAGGGAACAGAGCGACTGGCAGGAAACAGAATAAGATTATGAAGGTCAGATTCTTTTTCATATTATTAATTTATTAGGTTGAGTTTGTTTAATCTCCTAAATTAATAATTAGAGTGGAATTGACAGATAAAATCAGGAGGAATCTGAAAAAAAAGAGGGGCGTTGTTTCCAGCGCCCCTGTAACCTCCATCAGAAATGTTATCAGTTAATCAGAATATGTATCTGATTGAAAAAGCACCTCCCAGAGGCCAAAATTCCGAATATCCTATTATATTAAATGCCGGTTTCCAATCTATACTGATATTTATGGGAGCTTCCGAAATGTTGTATTCAAGTCCTAATATACCGTCAAGGCCTACAATTGTATAGTTTTTGCCTGCAATTCTATCATTCAGGTGACTGCCGTCCCAAAAACCAATATGACCTCCCAAACCGTAGTACCAGTTGAGCCTGTTAACATCAAATGCCCTATTGTGTACTTCATATAAAACAGTAATATCCGTACCGTACCATCTTGTAAGAAGCCCTTCCAGTGCAGATTTACTTCCGATAAAATGTTTGATGGTCAACCCATAGTAAGGACCAGCCCTTAATCCAATTCCTGTATTATAGTCATAAGCTTTTGCCATGGTTGTAATACATAACGCCATAAATAAGGTGATAACCAGTTTCTTCATCGATATTTGTTTTACAGATTAGGGTGATAAATTTAACAATGTTTTTAATAATATGTTCAATTCCTGCGGAAAAAACCGACCCGACCAATCCAATATGCAATGAGCAATGCAAGAATATCCATTAGTCATTTCTGTTCACTGAACCTCCAATTTAAATTATAATTTACAAAAAATAATTAATTTTAGAATGGTCCAGGGATGATCGTTTTTAATACCAAATCCAGAACCTGATGAATTCAAAAGAACGGATAAAGAATATACTTCAGCGCAAACCGGTTGACAGGATCCCGGTGGATATATGGCATACGCCAGAGGTGGAAGAGGCATTAAAACGCCATACACAGACAAAGGACAATTTTGAGATGTGGAAGAAGCTTGGTGTCGACAAAATTGTGTGGGATTTTATGGATTATAAGACGCCGGAAGGCGGCAGTGCAGGTTCACAAGTCGGAGCAAACGCAGCGGGAAGCCGTACAATGTGGGGAGTACCGCTCACGGATGTGACAGCCGGAGAAGCTCATTACCAGGAATTCAGAGAACCACCTATGCGGGGATATACAACTCCGGAGGAAGCAGAAAACTATCCGTTCTGGCCTGATCCCGACCTGTTCGATTATGAATCAGCCGTAACCCTCGCAAAAAGGGCATCCGATGATTTTGCAGTCATTGGTCCATGGATTTCATTCTTCGAAATTTACTGTCAGCTCAGGGGCATTGAACAGGGACTGATGGATGTGCTTGCATATCCGGATCTTGTCACTGCTGCTCTCGACAGAATAGAAGCTATCCAGACCGGGATGCTTAAAAGGTTCCTTGGTGAAGCTGCTGAGTATCTGGACCTTGTATTTATAAGCGATGATATCGGCGGGCAGAACAACCTGCTCATATCACCGGAAAGCTGGGAATACTTCCTGAAACCAAGAATGGTAAGATGGTGCAATCTGATCCATTCCTATGGAGTCAGGGTCTTCTATCATACCGACGGAGCCTCAGAAAAACTTATCGGTTCGCTAATTGAATGTGGTATTGACGTTCTGAATCCGATCCAGCATGTATGTCCGGGAATGGAAATGGCAGGCCTGAAGGAGAAGTACGGGAAAAAGGTTATTTTTCACGGAGGTGTTGATAACCAGTATGCCCTGCCCCGCGGTACCCCGGAAGATGTCCGGAAAGAGACTCTGAACTGTCTTGAAACACTTGGTAAAGGACGGGAAGGGTTTATCTGCTGCTCATGCCATAATATTCAGGCAGGAACTCGTGTTGAAAATATTCTTGCAATGATTGAAACAGTCAGGAACTGGTAACTCACAAAAAATAGGTTGCCGGCTTGAACAGATCATCATAAAGACCGTTCCTTTTGCTCGAAAAATATACCTCCGGATTCAGACTCGAATTAAGAATATATTCATCAGCGGTTTCCCCTTTATAACATTTAACCGTAATATTCAACAGATTATTGCCTTCAATAACCATTTGGTAATCAGGTGATTTTGCTGGTTTGTACCTGTCCTTGAAATCCTGACCTTCCAGCATGCTGAATGAATTGAGGAATCCTGCGGCTTTTGCCGAATCGGCCGGCTGACTGCCGGCGAACCATATGGAATCTTTCATTGTAAGCACATAGCTGCTGTCGGCAGGCATTGTAAAGGTTATTTTTTTTATGTCTTCTTTTTTGCACCTGAGGAATGATTTATCTCTCCAGTCATTGAATCCACCGCTGAATGTGAATGCCAGAAATCCATCTACTGCATAAATTTGTTTTTCCCCCGAAAGCCTGACAAAAGTTGTTCCCTCAATGTTGTTCCCTCCGTACTGAGCATAGGGATTGCTTACCTGTTTATAGCTGAATTTCCCGATCATTAATTCTGCAAGATCTTTCCCCTTCTTATTAATGAATTTCACCCGTGTAGCCAGACTGTCAGTGAGTTCGTATTCCTTAAATCCGGATTCTCCCACAGCGGCAAGGCTTTGAGGCTTAAGTGACAGGATTTCGGTTAAAATTGTTCCGGGAGCACCCTTTTGAGGTGCAGATATGATGTCGTCCTGTTTCACCGTCCATTTATTATTATCCTTTATGAATTCGAACGGTTTCCCGGCAGCAATCTTAGGGGTGATAATTATTTTCCCGACACCCGCAGTATCAAATTCGACAAGAGAGTTTTTCAATGTTGATCTCTCTTTTGGAATTTTGACAATAATTGTCAAAAATAAAACAACTAACAACAGTGCCAGGATTATAAACAGCTTTTTATTATCAAATCTTTTACTCATAGCTGACCTCCAGTCTTTTAATTCGTTTATTGCGATTGATCTGCATTCTTATCAGCTCATAAATAAATATAAGAATGATCGGCAGGAGGAAATTGAACCACTTCAGGAATGTCCTTTTTCCATCAGGCATCTCTTTAATTGGCCGTGACGTCACTTCTTTGGTACGCAGATCGATCAGTCCAGTCTCATCCGACAGCCAGTCGACAGAATTGACCATTAAGCTCACATTGTCCTGAGGTAGCTGACCGCCCCTCTGTGATCCGTTTACAGCAAAATCACCATCTGAGACCAGAACTATTTTCGAATCAGCATTGCCTGATAATCTGCCTTCAAGAACACCGGCAACTACAATCCCTTTCATCGGAAAATCATTCTCTGTCCATTCGCGCTGAACATCAAAATAGAGTGGTGCCCTGAGAGTCCCTGACTGATCTGAAGAATATGCAAGCGGAGTAAATTTCCGGGTGCTGTCGCCGGAATAAGTGATCGGGCTCGCAAACTGAAAGACTACCGACTCAAGTCCTCTTGTGACTGGATTGTCAGCAAATTTTGATATTATCGGAAAATAGGGGAATGATACCTGGGTGGTCATAATAAAGTTACTCTGCTGCTGCTGTACCGAAACTGCTCCACAACTTGCATCAACTACAAAATTATCCGAAACAGTCAGTCCTTTCTGCATCAGCCAATCTTCCAGCCCTGTGCTCAGCGCACTGCCGGTTGCCGTTGAAAAGTCACCTTCCACCCGGTTGAGTGCAATGAATATATTGCTGCCCCGGGACAGGAAGTTGTCAAGCTGTCCAAGCTGGATTGCATTGATTGTATCAGTCGGTCTTATTATGGCAATTGTCTTGTACTTTTCAGGAATTCCGGCTGTATCCGACATACCGAAAGGTTCCACATTATAGAGGATTGCAAGTTCAGAATAAGCCTGGCTCATCTCATTCACGGGTGGTTCACCATGACCTTGAATGAGGGCAATTACAGGCTTATTCACTACGGACAGCTTCTTAATTGCTGTAGATAATGCATATTCCATTGCGGCTCCGGGCTGAAAGAACGGAATGGTCTCTTTTTCTTCCCCTATTGAAACCACTGCTCCGATATAAGCTTTCTGCTGTTTAACCTGATCCTTTTCCCTTACATTTATCATTACAGGCTGAATGCCATTTTTCATCGCCTCCTGCTCAAGCTCCTCATTTTCGTTGGGATTAACAAACCTGAAGACAACCATACCACCTGACCTGTTTCCATACTCAATGAGCATGTCTTTCAGGTTTCCGGATACATTGCCAATATTCGGGGGAAGATCCTTCGAGAAGTATGCAGTGATTGTTACCGGCTTCGCGAGGTCTTTAAGGATGTTACGAGTTGCCTGGCTGAGGGTATATTCCTTTCCCTCGGTGAAATCGAGCCTGAAACTGTAGTTTTCCGAGAGAATGTTCACAACTATCACGATCACAGCCATCAGAATTATTGTAGAAGATATTTTCGCAGTTTTCATGTTACTTCATTTTATATCTTTAATCTGCATCAATCTGCTAGTTATATGCATTTCTTCTGGAAAGGGATACTTCTGTCAGAAATAATCCCATGAATATTATTGATCCGAAATATATAAGGTCCTTCGAATCAAGTACACCACGGGAGAGGCTTTCAAAATGAACGGTCATACTTAGCGAGTTAATAATCTGGCCAAAGAATCCCTGCATACCGCTTGCAATAATCTGGAAGATTATATGGAAGAAAAGACCTATAAAAAGGGCAGAAAGAAACGCCACTATCTGGTTGGTTGTAATACTGCTTGTAAATATTCCGATGCTGGCATAGGCTGCACTGATAAGCAGCAGTGCGAGATAGCCGCATATTGTTCCTCCGGCATCCAGGTTACCGATACCTGAAATAGTAATTACATATGGCAGTGTCAGTACCAGGGCAACTGCTATCAGAATTATTGTTGCAAGGTATTTGCCCAGGATCACCTGCCTGTCAGTAACAGGTTTTGTCAGGAGCATTTCGATAGTACCACTTCTATTCTCTTCGGCCAGCATCCGCATTGTAAGTGCAGGTATAAAAAAGAACAGCGTCCAGTATGCAATTCCGAAGAATGAGCGAAGGCTTGCCTGTCCGACAAGAAATACATCAGATCCCGATATCCATGTAAAGAAACCGCTGAAGCCGAGAAAAAGTACGATCATGATTATGGCAATCAGTGAATCGAAGAAAGAGTTTAACTCGCGTTTTGCTATTATCCAGATTGTTTTCATACCCGATCAGTATTAATTCATAGTCAGTTCCCTGAAAATGTCTTCCAGTTTGGTTTCAAAAGGTGTCATCTCTGTAAGCACCCAGTTCTTTGCGACGCATAGTTTGAAGATCTCACGCTTTACCTCTTCCGACTTGCAGTGAACATCAAACCTGTTCAACTGACGGTCGGCAAAGTCAACCATCGAAACGGCTTTTACAGCCTGAAGTGATTTGAAGATCTGATTCGGATCGCCATCCTCAATACGTACCCTGAGGATATCGGATCCCTGAGCCTGTTTTCTCAGACTGTCTGCTGTGCCGTCGGCAACAAGTTTTCCTTTATTGATGATGAATATCCTGTCGCAGGTAGCCTCAACTTCAGGCAGGATGTGAGTGCTGAGGATTACCGTCTTCTCACGTCCCAGTTCACGGATTAGCTTCCGTATCTCGGCAATCTGGTTCGGATCAAGCCCGGAAGTAGGTTCATCCAGAATAAGTATTTCCGGATCGTGGATCATTGCCTGTGCAAGTCCAACCCTTTGCCTGTACCCTTTTGACAGTTCAGCAATCTTCTTGTGTTTCTCGCTGTTAAGCCCTGTAGTCCGGATCATTTCTACAACACGGCTACCTACTCTGGAACTATCAATATTATATAACTTTGAGCAGAATTCCAGGTAATCGATAACCGGCATCTCCTGGTATAAGGGATTATTTTCCGGAAGATACCCTATATGCTTTTTTATTTCCTGAGGATCATCCCTGAGAGATTTGCCGCCAATGTAAACATTACCCTCATCAGCAGCAATAAAGTTAGTTATGATCTTCATAGTTGTCGTCTTCCCGGCACCGTTAGGTCCGAGGAACCCCAGAATCTCGCCGGTTGCCACTCTGAGCGAGATATTATCCACGGCTTTCTGATTTCCGTATTTCTTTGTAAGGTTCTCAATTACAATATCCATATAGTGTCATTTTAATCGAAATTGCTCCTTAAAAAACGGCCTGAAATTATTTCAAAACATGGAAAAATAAAAATATTGACAGGTTAAAAATTTGTTAAAGTGTAAAGTCTGATGCAAATACGGGCAAATTAATATCAACGGTTTGTGCGGTTTAAATCTTAATATATTTGAAATTAAGTTGTATATCCTGTTAAAACTTTCATGAACCCGCCCCCTTATTTTCCCCATCCAATCACATGTACTCACCCTCTTTTCTTCTGGATCACACGTACTCACCCCCTTGCGTCCCCCTCTCTGCTCGCGCAAAGAGGGGGAAGGTTTTGTAATATAATTCAATAGTCACCCCCTTCTTTGCGACAGCAGAGAAGGGGGCTGGGGGGATGAGTACGTGAAAAACAAGGCAGAGAAGGGGGCTGGGGGGCATAGCCGTCAACCTAAGGAATATTTTAATAACGAAAACCACTATAAT
>CAZKMH010000040.1:0-15125 GCA_964553395.1 uncultured Rikenellaceae bacterium
AGGCACATGGGCTCTGCTTCTCGGTCAGGGAAGGCGTTGAGTTTCCTCCCAGCCTGATAAATATCTTTAAAGAGATTGAATCGGATCTTGGTATTAAACCATTGCCTGCAGGCAATCTTGAGAGGTGGGCATCACAGGGAGTTCTTCTTTTAAATGCAACACTTTCAGTAAGGGAACATATGGCCGGTTCACACCAGGGCAAAGGCTGGGAACAGTTTACAGATTCTGTAATCAGGATACTGAACAGGGATAAGAGTAACCTGGTTTTCTTCCTGTGGGGAGCATATGCACAAAAGAAGGGAGAGTCAATTGACAGGGAAAAGCATCTTGTCCTTGAATCTGTCCACCCCTCTCCTCTATCAGCTTCACGTGGATTTTTCGGGAACAAACACTTCAGCAGATGTAATGCTTATCTGGTAGAAAAAGGTATTGAGCCGATTAACTGGAGATAGCCTTCAACCCTTTAGTTATTGTTGCGACCAGCTCCTCCGTTTCCTCAAAACCTGCTGATAATCTTATCATTCCGGGCTCGGGATACTTCTCCGGCCAAACCGGCTCAACCGGCAACAGGATCGTATGAGGATCGCCAAGGGTTGGCCTCAGCTTAATTTTGTCCGAGACTACCTTTATGAACTTGTCACGTCTCTTTCTTTTTTCGGACGGCGATTTACCATTGAAATCGAAAGTAACAATTCCTCCGAATCCCTTTTTCCCAAAGAGTTTGCAAGCTTCTTCATGGCTCGGGTGTTCCTTTAAACCGGGATACCACACTTTTCTTATCATCTTTGAAAGCTTAAGTATCCCTGCAACCTGAGCCGCATTCCGGCATTGCCGTTCAAACCGTAACTTAAAGGTCTGTATCTGAGTCTGAAAACGGTATGCATCATCAGCGGATAGCATATGGCCCATATACTTCCTGTATTCGAGGGCTGATTTCATAAGTGCCGGATCATTTCCGCATAAAACTCCCCCGGTGAGATTGCCATGTCCGGAAAGATACTTGGTAGCGCTGTGAACAACAATATCGGCACCATTTTTCACCGGCTTCCAGAGGAAGGGGGTTGCAAATGTATTATCGATAATGATCCTTGATTTATATTTTTTTGCGATCCTGATAATTTCCATTACATCAGGAACAACCAGCATTGGATTGGATATTATCTCGAGGTATATAAGCAGTGGTTTCAGGGTCCCCATGAGGGATTCAAATTCAACCAGGTCATACTTTTCCCTGACAGCGGCAAAACTGTGAATATCAAGGCCTCTGCGCTTTTTAAGAATTGATTCGGCATATGAAAGTGTACCACCGTATATCTCGCTGAAAAAAAGCCAGGGACGAGTACTTTTTCCCTCCTGGAATATTGAGAGTGCTGTATCAATTGCCGACATGCCTGACTGGGTAAGAAGTGCCCATTTTGTTCCTTCAAGCTTCATCACCTCCTCTTCTGCGGCAACAACGGTTGGATTACGGTATCGGGAATAGATATAATAATCCGGCACCCTTTCGGGATCAGTTTCATTTCTGAATGCTTCGGCAGCAATCCCGGCACTATAAAGCTCAAATCCCGCATCCCTGTAAACGGGTATGCGGGAACTGTTAATATCCTTTTTCTTCATTCTGTTGCCGGAATTATTTAGGGGGCAGTGGTTCTTCGGGAATGACATTACTGATCGTGAGCACCTTATTAGTCATATTGGAGATATAAACTTCATAGGTAACTCTCATCTGTCCTATATACTGCATGTATGTGCTGTTTACGGCACCTGTGGAAAATTTTTCACCATTGATCTTAACAGTAATTTCGGCTTTGGGGAAAGCGATTTTAACACGTTGATATCCTGAGACTTCACCCGGATTTATATTACCAAGTTTTTTGATATTCCCGGTTGTATCCCGGACACCTGCAGTGTTAATAACCACTTCAGAGTATATCTCAGTGCCCTGTTGATTTCTGACTCTCACATCAGTAGGACCTTCAGGTTCAAACTTCGTTTTTTTACACGCGGTAACCGCAACGATTATCAGCAGAAGGGAAAGATATTTTTTCATTAAAAGGTCGGATTAGTTGAACTTGTAATTACCTGACCTGAAAAATAATAAATAAGTTGCAAGTGGTTAAATTATTTCCAGGCTGTTTTCAGGTACCCAGCCTATATTCCCGTCTGAAAGCCTTATTTCGAGCCACTCTCCTACTTCATCCTCAACTGATACTTTAGTCCCCTCATGAAGCACAAATAAGTCAGTTCCACTAATGTCGGGTGAGCTCTTTCCATTAACTACAGGACTGAAAATAATCGCGTTTTTATTATCGTATACCAGGGTTTTGTTCCTGAAAGTCAGCGCCAGTGAGACGAGTGATACAATCAGCAGCAGGATGGCCAGCCAGAAGCCCATCACCTTCAGTTTATACCTGGAAGTATAAAAATAGATTGAAAGGAATATAAGGCAAAATATAAAGGTTGTCAGGCTGAGCTTTGCCCAGCTGTTAGTTGACATTACCAGTGCCAGAAAATTATACCACCTGACGAAAAAAAGCTCCGGTATTTCCTCAAACCTGTCAACAACAAGAGTGCGGGCTATCTGAAGATTATAGTTTATGTCCTCATCGGCAGGCTTGCGAAGATATGCCCGTTCATAAAACAGAATTGCTTCGGGAATATTGTTCAGCTTAAAATACGCATTACCTATATTATATTCGAGTTCAGGTGACCGGTAACCGGTGTTATAAATTTCAATCCATATTTCAAGTGCCTTTTCAAAATCACCGGCAGTAAATGACCCGGTTCCCCTTATGAACTTCTCACTTACCGTTTCCTGTGAAATTGCAGAGACCGGCAGAAAGGAAAGCAGGATCAGCAATAATATGTTTCTTATTTTTCTTTCCATTTCTTAGCCTCGTGAGTTTTCTACCGCACTTATAAACCGGGAAGTTCCTTCATAGATGTCAGTTGCTTCCGTTCCTGATGCGGATGGTGCATACCTTGCATATTCGCATTTGTCAAGAATATCTGTCAGGGTCCGGATCTTCTCTTCATCAACACCGGCTTCCTGCAGAGCTATTACTGCATTATTTCTTGTGAGATCTGAAACGGGGATATTCAGCTTGTCGCTCAGATAACCCCAGATTGCCTTGAGATTCTCTTCATAGAACCTGTCAGTTTCTCCATTCTTAAGACATACTGAGGCTTCACGAAGCCGCTTTGCAGCTATCTTTCCCGCCTTACGGTTTTTGACAGCCGAAATATCGGCATTACGCCGTATATGTTCCCTTCTGACAAACAGTGTGGCAAAAAAAGCAAGAAGAACAATCACATAGCCGCTGTAAAATGTTTGCCTTGTAACTATGAGATTCGTGGATTTTGATAGTTTTCCTGGTTCAGTCTTAATAAACCGGATATCCTTTCCCACATATTTGACATCTTCTTTTGAGACACCTCCGTAGACAGTTATCCCGCTCCCCTGCTCATTACCTTTTCTTGCATAAAAATGTTGTTCAGTAGTTTTCAATCGTTCATATTTTCCTGATGAAGTATTGAAATAAGAGTATGTCAGCGGGGGAATTGTAAAATCCCCGTAATGGCGTGGTATCAGAAGAAATTCGAAAACCTTCTGTCCTGATGTTCCGCCGGATGAATTCTTTAGTTCATCAATAATTTTCGGATCATACACTTCGATATCAGGAGGAAGTTTAATTTTCGGGGCTTCGGCCAGCTTGAGGTTACCGCTTCCTGAAATTGCAATCTTCAGGCTTACCGCATCGTTCACATTGACGGTGTCTTTATTGATAACTGCCTTAATATTCACCTTACCGACAATGCCTGAAAAATCATCCGGTTTGGTTCCGGGTAAAGGCTTCACATTAATTTTTACAGCCTTGCTCACAACAGCCTGCGGAATTGTCTGGTAATTTGAAAAGAAATCACCGAAGAACGGATCTGATCTTCCGGTTTTTTGCTGTACAAGAACTGTCAATTGTACAGGATCAATTGTGATCTCGCCTGTTACCTGGGGATAGAGAAGGAATTGTTGTAAAACACCTGTACCATAAACTGTTCCGTTTATATTCTCCTGGCGAAGTGAATTCAAAGACGGAGTTTCGAGATCAGTTTTAAGAAATCCCGTAAAGGAAGGATATTTAATTTCGTTGATCCCTGAAAGGTTCACTCGGGTAAAAAGCTTGACTGTTGCGACAAGATGTTCGCCAATATAAAGCTCTCTGCGGTTAAGAGAAACATCAAGGTATATCTGGCCTCTTGGAGCTTCCGTTGGCTTGGTATTGCCACCGGGTTGTGCAGCCGGTTGTGGAGCATTGTCGCCAACCACTGTGATGCGGAGGGAATCGGAATAATAAGTCTTGCCTTTTATTGTGAACGCTGCCGGAGAAATGACAAAGGTGCCTTCATTAAGTGCCTGGAGATAATATAAATAGGAATATGAAGTCTCATGCGTCATTCTACCGTTGATGATCTCTGTGCTGGAGTTGTATGATGTATGCGGGCCCATCAGTTTGTAGAATCCTTCGAAAGATGGCGCCTCAAATTCACCACCTCCCGAGTTCACTGTCCATTGAACACTGAACTGCTCTCCGGCTTCAACAACAGACGGAAATTCAGCCTGAACAGTAATTTCCTGTGCCTGCAGGAATAACGGCAGGAGAAAAAATAAAATATACAATATCGCTCGCCTCATTTCTTCTAACCCTTCTTACCAGTTCTTTAATGTCCTGACATTTTCTTTTTTTGCTTTTGCAAGTTTAACTTTTTCCTGAACCTCTTTCTCGTCATTGGCAAGAGCATTCAATATCCTTTCAGCATCCTCCTTTGAAATTGCCTGCTGATCCTGCTGCTGTTGCGGTTGCTTCTGATCATCCTGATTCTGGTTATCCTGGCTCTGGTCACTTTTGTCCTTGTTATCCTTATTCTGATTTTTTTGTTGCTGTTGTTGTTGCTGTTGCTGTTGCTGTTGCAGCAGATCCTGTGCATATGCAAGGTTGTATTTTGCTTCCAGGTTTTCCGGATCGAGCTTCAGGGATCCTTTATAGGCGTCAATGCTCTCCTTAATCTTTTTTGACATAAGCAGGGAGTTCCCAAGGTTATAAAGACTGGCCGACTTTTTTTTCACATCGTCGTTCATGTTATAGTTTTCAACGAATTGTTTGCCGGCATCCTCATATTTTTTTTGTTTGTAAAGCGCATCACCTGTGTTGAATACGGCATCAGGAAAGGCATCATTCTTATCAATGGCTCTCCTGTAGGATATTTCAGACTCTGAAAATTTATCCTTCCCGTATTCCCTGTTTCCCTGTCTGACATATTTTCTTTCAACCTGTGAATTTGCTGATAAGGTCAATGTCAGCAGAAAGCCGGTTATGACCACCGATTGTCCTGAAGTTTTAAAGCTATATTTTTTTATTCTGAACATAAGCTGTGTAAAAATATTATATCCTGTACTTAAATAACTTAATATTTGACAATTTTCTATTCTTCCTGTCCATAATTAAGAATTCAACAATAAGTAAAACGAGGGCGAATACAGCAAATATCTGGAACTGATCATTATACTCAGTGTACATTGTGCTTTCCAGATCCTCCTTTTTCATCTTCCTGATCTGGCCGAAGATCTCATCGAGGCCGATATTTGTATTGCTTGCCCGCACATAGTTCCCTGATGCGCTCACTGCAATCTTCTTGAGGATATCTTCATCGAGCTTCGTAATGACTGTATTACCATCCGGATCTTTCAGATAATCCCTTCTTCCGTTAACCATGACAGGAACAGGAACTCCCTCAGCAGATCCTATTCCGATAGTATGGATTACGATACCGGCTTTTGATGCTTCTCCGGCTGCTGAAACCGGATCGTCCTCGTGATTCTCTCCGTCGGTGATGATGATCATTGCTTTGCTTTTACCCTCACCCGGGCTGAATGATCTAATTCCCAGTTCAATAGCAGATCCGATTGCGGTACCCTGCTTTGGAACCATATCGGGATTAATTGCCGACAGGAACATTTTTGCGGAGACATAATCGCTGGTTATCGGTATCTGGGTATAAGCATCGCCTGCGAAAACTACCAGTCCGATCTTATCATTGTCCAGGTTGTCAATTAGCCTGGTAAGCGCCTGTTTTGCCCTTGTGAGCCTGTCAGGCTGAATATCCTCAGCAAGCATTGAATTGCTTACATCAAGAGCAATTATAACCTCAATCCCCTGCTTCTTTACCTCCTCAAGCTTTGATCCGAATTGCGGACGGGCCAGGATTATTATGACAAACGAGATAGCGAGCAGTTGCAGGAAAAACTTGATATTGGGTCTGATACCTGAAAACTCAGGCATCAGCTTTCTTACAAATTCCTGGCTGCCCAGCTTTTTCAACGATCTTTTCTTCCTGGCTTCGTTCAGTATCCATAATACAACCATTACCGGGAGCAGAAGCAACAGGTACAGAAAATCGGGATTTGCGAATCTGAACAATTGCATATTCTTCCGTTTTAGGTTATATTTCTGTAAATTGTTACCCGTGTAAGGATTTCGAGGGCAAGCAGTATAAAAACAATGATTGAGGGAATCAGGAATTTTTCCTCACTTCTTGTGAATTGTCTCACATCAATTTTCGATTTTTCAAGCTTATCAATTTCCGCATAAACCTGGACAAGTTTGTCATTATCTGTAGCTCTGAAGTATGTACCTCCTGTTTTCCCCGAGATCTCCTTCAGGATATCTTCATCAATCTCAACCGGCATGCTCTGGTATTGCAAACCGAAGGGAGTCTGCACCGGGTATGGTGCCGAGCCCCGGGTGCCGACGCCAATCGTATAAACCCTTATACCGTATGTTTTTGCAATATCGGCGGCCGTGGCAGGTGCAATATCGCCCCTGTTATTCACCCCATCCGTTAAAAGAATTATTACCTTACTTTTAGTATCAGAATCTTTAATCCTGCTTATAGCTGTTGCCAGTCCGTTGCCAATTGCAGTACCGTCCTCGATCATGCCGCTCTCGATCTCACGCATAAGGTTGATGAGCACTGCATGATCAGTAGTCAGAGGACACTGGGTAAAACTTTCCCCGCTGAAAACAACAAGCCCGATGCGGTCATAGGGTCGGCCTGAAATGAATTCCGTCGCCACATTTTTTGATGCCTCAAGCCTGTCGGGTCTGAAATCCCTCGCAAGCATACTTCCGGAAATATCGAGAGTTAGTATAATATCAATACCTTCAGTCGTGACATCCTGAAACTTATCAGTTTTCTGAGGTCGTGCAAGTACGATGATAAGCAAAGTTATTGCAATTGCCTGCAGGGCGAATAAAATATGGCGGAGATAATTCCGGAACGTTGTTCCTGCTTTATTAAATACCTCTAAGTCAGGCATTTTAAGAGAAGCAGAAGTTCTCTGCTGTCTGATGATGTAGTACGCGATTATTGCCGGCACCAGTAACAGAAGCCAGAGAAAAGATGGATTTGCAAATATTATTCCTGTCATGCCTGCACCTCCTTTTCAGCATTGGGAGAGGCCGGTTCAGTCACCTCATCTCTGACCCGTGTTATATCGACAAACTCCCATGATTGTTCAAAATGAAGCTCATTTTCCGAAGGGTCAGGTTTGTATTTGGCGAACTTGACAAGATCGGAACCATTAAGTATTGTTTTAAGCTGCTGGTAAGTTTCGTCTTTTTTAAAACCTGATTTTACAAGTTCATCAAGTGTTTCGGAAGTTGTAAGCTCAAGTGAATAAACACCATACCTGTTTTCAAGGTACTGCCTCAATATTTCCGTGAGGCGAGTGTAGTACAGTTTCACCTCCCCTTTTTGCCAGAGTTTCTGTTCCCGTAATTTCTCAAGATCCCGGAAGGCAATGACATGAGCAGGATCAGGATTTTTAACAGGGGCAACCTCTTCTTTCTTTCTGAATAGTTTCCTGATCAGGCGGCTGATACCCCAGACAATTGAGACCGCCAGTATAACGATCAGTACCCATGGAAGAATCTCACCGATCGTAAGCGGAGCCCTGTAGGGTTCAATAATATCGAAAATTGCAGCAGCTGTATCAGCGGGTGCAATCTTCACTCTGATGACCTCAAGTAATGAATAATCAGAATAAAACCTTTTGAGCCCGTTTTCAGCCGGCATTTCGGCATAAACCGGAGGTACCTGGTAAAAACCTGAATCAAAAGATGTTACAAGATATTTATTTATAACTCTCAGCCTTTTGCCGGCAGATAAAGTATCAACAGAAGGTCCTGATATTATTTCAATATTCCTGAAAAGAGTATCCTTAAGCGGAATAATTTTCAGATTCAGATCCGCAGGCTGATCTACAGTAATTGTAAAATTTACCTGATCACCTATAAATATCCTTGAAGTATCAAATGCGGCAGTAACTGCAACATCCTGTCCACTAATGGATGTGAATGATACAAAAAATGATGATACTAAAAACAGGAACCGCGTCATATTCACCTGCGTTCGAACAAATTAATCAGTGGTTTGACATAATCTTCGCCAGTGCTTAACCAGGCAGTATCGACACCACATTTTTTAAATACATTACTGATATTTCTGGAATGGTCTTCCCACCATTGCCTGTAAACCTTCCGTGATGACTTCAGAGAAGTATCGATCCACTTTTCCTCACCTGTTTCCGAGTCCGAAACCTTTATCAACCCTATATCCGGTAATGATGTCTCCGCCGGGTCAAAAACCTTGATGGCAGCTATATCGTGCTTGTTTGATGCAATCCGCAAGGCCTCCTCAAAATCGGGGGCCATAAAATCGGACAGGATAAATGCAGTACATCTTTTCTTTATAGCGTTTGTAAGGAATCGCAGAGGTACATCAAGATCTGTCTTATGGCTCCCCGGGTGGAAATCAAGTAATTCCCTGATTATCCGCAATATATGTTTTCTGCCTTTTTGCGGTGGGATGAATTTTTCAATCTTGTCTGAAAAGAAAATAACACCAATTTTGTCATTATTAAAGATTGCAGAGAATGAAAGTACTGCAGCAACCTCTGTCATGACATCCCGTTTAAAGTTTATCGTTGTTCCGAAACTTCCGGAACCGCTTACATCAATAAGCAGCATCACCGTAAGTTCTCGTTCCTCTTCAAAAATCTTGATATAAGGATGATTGAAACGTGCAGTTACGTTCCAGTCAATACTTCTGATATCGTCGCCATACTGGTACTCCCTGACCTCACTGAATGCTATTCCCCGTCCTTTAAAGGCACTATGGTACTCACCGGCAAAAATATGCCTGGTCAGACCCCTGGCCTTTATTTCAATTTTACGGACTTTCTTTAGCAGTTCAGATGTTTCCACTTCTTGAACAGTTTTGTCAGACTTTACCCCCTTCCCGACTTTAACCAGGGGTGAAGGGGCATTTTGTTAATCATTTCCCCCCTGGGGAAATAAGAAAGGGGGTATTTAATTTTACTAAGGAACTTCAACTACATTCAGGATCTCAGTGATAATCTTATCCTGATTTACATTCTCAGCTTCAGCTTCATACGTCAGTCCGATCCTGTGTCTCATGACATCAGGACATATTGCTCTCACATCCTCAGGGATCACGTATCCTCTTCTGCGGATGAACGCAAAGGCTTTTGCTGCAACGGAAAGATAGATCGAAGCTCTCGGTGAGGCTCCGTAGGAGATCATACTGTCAAATGCCGGAAGTCCGTATTTCCCGGGATTCCTGCTTGCAAAGACTATATTAAGGATGTAATTCTCGATTTTTTCGTCCATATAGACTTCCCTTACAGTATCCCGTGCCCTGACAATATCGGATGTATTGAGTACAGTGGAGGTTTTAGGAAATTCCTTTGCCAGGTTTTCCCGAATTATAAGCTTTTCTTCATCCAATGTGGGATAGTCGATAAGTACTTTTAGCATGAACCTGTCGACCTGTGCTTCAGGAAGAGGGTAAGTTCCCTCCTGTTCTATCGGATTCTGTGTAGCAAGCACCAGGAAGGGTTCTTCGAGATGGAATGTGGATTCACCGATTGTGATCTGCCTCTCCTGCATGGCTTCAAGCAGCGCACTCTGAACTTTAGCCGGGGAACGGTTTATTTCATCTGCCAGGATGAAATTTGCAAAAACCGGTCCTTTCTTGACAGTGAACTCTTCTTTTTTCTGGCTATAGATCATTGTACCTATCAGGTCGGCCGGCAGCAGGTCGGGTGTAAACTGTATCCTGCTAAATTTTGCATCTATAATTGATGCAAGGGATTTTATAGCAAGGGTTTTTGCCAGCCCGGGTACACCTTCCAGCAGGATGTGACCATTGCCGAGAAGTCCGATCAAAAGGCTGTCGATCAGGTGTTTCTGACCAACAATCACCTTATTCATCTCCATTCTGACCATATCGACAAAAGCACTCTCTTTTTCAATTTTCTCATTAAGGATCCTTATGTCTGAAGTTTGCTCCATAGTTAAAATTTTTAATCGCCAAAGTTAATAAAACGGGTAAAACCCTGCTTCGGTATGTCAAAAAACAGTTACACAAAAGAAACCGGCTATTTAATAAAGAGGTGTTAAGAAGTGTTAAAGTTCTGTTAAAAGAAATTTAATCCTCTTCAGTCACTGACAAGGGATTCCATGAAAACCCGGCCCTTGCCGAACTCCGCAAAACAAGTGTGAGCACCGGCGGCAGGAAAGCATTATTTAATGAAGCAGGAAACATAATCAGTACTATGAACGAAATTGCACACAATACAAAAACGATCCTGTACCAGGTATACCATTTTTTATTCAGAATCAGTGAAAGCAGGCACATTATTATAAAAGGGCTGAGCCAGATTATGTGTAAATTCCATCTCGTTTGCTGATGATCGGTAAAAAAATTAAAGAAGATCAGTATCAGTGCCAATATCGAAAATATCGCGAAAAGGAATATATCGAGAACTTTGAGCACTTTCTTCCCCCTTACCTGTGAAGAAATCAGAATAATTATTACAAGTATCAGCGAGAAAGCAAAAACCGGACTTCTCAGAAAACGTTGTGTTACTACCTGTGAATCATTTTCGACAACCGTTTCAGGATTCTGAAGTAAAGGGATCATTCTGGAGTTACGGTTGATGACAGCATCAGACAAGGCTTCCTGCATGTCGATAGGCAGGAACATCCTGTCGCGGAACATAGCTTTTTTATTGCCGGGCAATCCGATAAGAAGATCGATCCCGAATTTCAGCCATGGTGCCGGTGTCAGGTATTTTCCAAGCATAAACCTGAAAGCAGGTGCCTCTCCCTTTTCTTCAGGAGGATATAAGAGTATTTTTCCAATAGCTTTTTCAAGCAGATCCCTGATGCGTGTGGAACAATCGTCATAGAAAAAATCATAGCGGTATTTAACATTCTCAGGTTTCAGGTTCTCTGTTATCAGGTCCATTAAACGGACAGTTTCTTCAGGTTCAAGGTTTATTTTCTGGGATTGTACCCACCTTCCTTCCATGAAATACTCCTGCAGGAATCTGTCATAAGTGGTAATTCCCAGCATATATTCCAGCTTTCCCCTGGCGAATTTCCATGCAAAGGCAGGTGTGGCGAAATCGAATACACCCCAGTTATATACCCTGTCGGTACCTGCGACAGAATCCACTATCCTTAACGCACTGTGTCCCCAGTGTGAATAGGTCTCATCTCCGGGGCCGCACGTCAGAAGGTACACATCGGGTGTTTTATTTTCCTGTGAGAATAAGTCAGGGCAAATTGTTATGAGAATCACCGGAATAACTGCAAGCATTCTTTTCATCGTTTATTTTTTACGGATTCACAGATACGGTTTTATAAATGCGAATGTCAGAATTAGTATCGAAATAGTAATAATTAAGCCGCTAATATTTTGGATTTTCTTTAAATTGCCGGCTAAATTTAACTTCAACATTTGCCATGAGAACAAAAATTTTCATAACCATATTTGCAATTTCTTTAATTTCAATGAATTGCAATAATAAAGAGACCTTTCCAATTACTGATCTGCACATTCATTTAAAAGGCGATTTCACTATTGAGGATGCTGTAAAAAAATCTGAAGATGAAAATATTAAATACGGTCTTGCCGTAAACTGCGGCTTGAGATTCCCTATTCATAAGGACAGTCAGATTGACTCTGTCCTGCTGACTTTTAAGGATCATCCTGAGTTCCTGATAGCGATGCAGGCTGAAGGAAGGGAATGGGTCAACCTGTTTTCAGACGAGTCTATCCGGAAATTCGATTACGTATTTACCGATGGAATGACGTTCACTGATTCGGAAGGGCGGAGAAACAGGATCTGGATCAAGCAGGAAACCTGGATCAATAATGAAGAAGAATTCATGGATTACCTTGTCAATACTATCGTTAAGATACTGAATGAGGAGCCGATCAACATTTATGTCAATCCGACATTTTTACCCGAACAGATGGCCGACCGGTATGATACATTCTGGACACCTGAAAGAATGGATAAGGTGATAAATGCTGCAAAAACAAACAATATCGCCATCGAGATCAATAACAGATACAGCATCCCTTCTTATGAATTCATAAAAAGAGCTAAGAAAGCCGGAGTAAAATTCACGGTTGGCACAAACAATTCCGATGGTAACTTTTCAGGTGCGGAATATGCCCGGGAAATGATTAAAAAATGCAAACTGAAACAGGAGGATTTTTACCTGCCTGTAAATAAAAGGCAGGATGGAAAACCTTGATTTCCTCAGAACCCTCAAATTTCTTCCCGGGATCATCATCGGATTAACAGTTCATGAATTCAGTCATGCCTGGATTGCATACCGGGCAGGTGACCCTACATCGAGGGACCAGGGGAGGATCACACTGAATCCTCTTAAACATATTGATCCGCTGGGATTTATTATGCTTCTGGTTGCAGGATTCGGCTGGGCAAAACCGGTTGAATTTAACGAGCAGAATCTGAGAAATCCCAAAACTGATGTGCTGAAAATTGCAGGTGCAGGACCGGTTTCAAATGCTCTGTTAGCAATGATTCTGTCAGTCATCTACGCATTATTATACACCGCAGGATACATCAATCCATATTCTGTTACAGATGAAATATTCAAATATGGCATTTTTATTAACTGGGGATTGTTTGTGTTTAACCTGATACCCATCCCGCCTCTGGATGGTTCACATTTATTGCTTTCTTACTTTAAGAAATTCCCTGCCTTTTACACGGCTCTTTACAAATATGGCACAATTGCCCTTCTGGCACTTATTGTTGTTTCAGCAGTAAGCAAGGTCAATCTCCTGCCTATCTGGCCTCTGATGAACTTCCTGGGAAGAGGATTTTTATCAATCCTGGGTATTACTTTTTAGGTTCAGGCAGTTTTCCATTATTTTTTTGATGAACTGAATGTTTAATTTAGCAGTTCTGCTTTGATAATTGTGAATATTGTAGTATATTGCAGAAAACTAGCTTGTTGTGAAGACTTTCCTGATAATTCAGATATTGATTATGACAGGTTGTTTTGAACCTCAGGTCGACAAGTCCGAGATCCTCAGACAAAGAATGGTTAAATCGCAGATCGAGGACAGGGGTATTACTAATACAGCAGTGCTCAATGCAATGCGGAAAGTACCAAGGCATCTGTTCATTCCTAAAGAATATCAGGGTGATGCCTACAATGATTATCCGGTACCGATAGGTTATGGCCAGACAATATCCCAGCCTTTTATCGTAGCTTACATGACCGATGTATTGCGGCCGGGGAAAAAAATGAAAGCACTCGAAATAGGGACCGGATCAGGTTATCAGGCTGCAGTGCTGGCAGAGATCGTGGATACGGTTTATACAATTGAAATTGTCCCCGAACTTGCCGTTGAATCAGCCGACAGACTAAAAAAACTTGGTTACAAAAATATAATTTGCAAATACGGGGATGGTTACCAGGGATGGAAAGAGCATGCTCCTTTCGATCTGATTATTGTAACGGCAGCTGCAGAGGAAATTCCCCAGCCGATCATTGATCAGCTCGCCGAGAACGGCAAACTGGTAATACCCGTCGGAGCACCAACTGCAGTCCAGGAGTTGATTCTGATAGTAAAGAAGAATGGCAGAATCAACACACGGCGACTGACATTTGTGAGGTTTGTTCCGTTCAAAAGACTTTGATTCCAGGGTATAACCTGTAAATACGTCTCTTTTCCTGACTTTACTTATGAGATTTTGAAGCCAGACTTTCGAGTTTGTTGTAAGAGGTTAATAATCCACGGATAACAGCCGAACTAAGACCCTGGTGTTCCATCTCATTTAATCCGGATATGGTTATCCCCTGAGGTGTTGTGACTCTGTCAATCTCCTTTTCAGGGTGATTGCTGGTGTCGATAATAAGCCGGGCGGCGGCTTTTACTGTCTGAGCAGTAATAAGAAGCGACATTTCCGAGTCAAACCCTATCTCAATTCCCCCCTGCGACATAGCCCTCATAAAACGAAGGGCGAATGCAATACCGCAGGCTCCCACAACGGTTGCGGCACCCATCATTTCTTCGGGAATAATCAAGGTCTTTCCCATTTTTTCGAAAATGGATAATACTCTCTTTTCGAGCTTGAGCCCGGTATTCCTAAAGGAAATGCAGGTCATTGATTCTTTTATCTCAAGTGCAATATTCGGCATAATACGAACCAGGGGAATTTTGCCGAGAATTGATTCAATATCATTCAGGTTAATACCGGTGATGGTTGAAATGATTATATGTTTTGTCGTTACATTCTTTCTTATTTCATCAGCAAGGCTGGCAAATTGTTGAGGTTTGACCGACATCACGATTATTTCGGCATTGTTTACAGCTTCACGATTGTTATCGGTAACCATGAAGCCAAGATTTTCAAGGTGAATGATTCTTGGAGGACGTTTTTCGGTGATCAGAATGTTATCATAAGAATATTGTTCCGAAAAAATTAATCCCTTTGCCAGAGAGGTTCCGATATTACCTCCACCGAGAATAGCTATTTTATAGTTTTTCATGATTGGAAAAGTAAAATGCCAAAGATAGCTAAAAATGTGTGTGGGAATGTAAAAGTGTCCCGGGCCGGAGGAGACACGAAACCAGAATTTTTTAAATCAATCGGTAAAAACTCATAATCAAATCAGGTTTAATATTGAAAAACCAGTATCTTGATTACAAAA
>CAZKMH010000041.1:0-15048 GCA_964553395.1 uncultured Rikenellaceae bacterium
GCGTAGCGCCTGCCCTGACAGAATCGTCAGGGGCGGGATGTTAATTATTTAACATACCGCTCCTATGGAGCTCACCATCAATGATCGATTCCGGTTTCTACAAACAGTTCGCACCTACGGCGCTCAGTTACAGGAATCCTCAGTGTTTTCAGCCGCGCACCGGACTGAAATGTGACGATTACAGGAGTTTAATCCAGGAGGTTTTGAAATCTGGTAATTTTTGAATCAGGTGAGTAATTGGCAAAAGAGATTCCTCATTTCTCCCGCTTTGTGAACAAAGCGGGATTCATTCGGAATGACAGTGTATTATTTTGATGGTTGGGGAAGGGAAGCAGGGGCGTTTCGAACAAGATTTAACAGAGGTAGAAAAATTTCTGCGAAACGCCCCTGCTTCCCTCCCCCTTATAATTAAAAATGCCCTGTCATGCCGAGCGCAAGCGAGGCATCTCTTAATATGATGCAGAAACTGAGTAAAAAATTTGTCATTATTAACGAAGTTTGAGTAACAAAGTGACGAAATCCAGTGAATCAGGAGAGGGATCTCATCGTATGAAACATTCATTTATTAAAAACGCTTGTCATTCTGAACGCTGCGAAGAATCACTTACATTAATCGGGCACTATTGTAAAAATTTATTTACTCGCGAGATTTTAAAGAAAATCCTACCTTTGCGGAAATTTCAGCCGATCCATTTCATTTAAAAACAACTATCGTGAAAACTTTTGTTAAGTTATTTATTATGATTGCTTTACCAGCTATGATCCTTCCTTCGTGTAAAAATGAGCCGAAGTCCGAAAATTCAAATCCTTTTCTCACTGAGTATAATACTCCCTTCAATGTGCCGCCATTTGAAAAGATAATGGCAAAGCACTATGTTCCGGCATTTGAAAAAGGAATGGCGGATGCGCGTCAGGAACTTGATAGAATCCTTAACAATAAAAAGGCCCCAACTTTTAAAAATACTATCGATGCCTATGACAATATGGGAAAGTTGCTGAGAGATGTGACCTCTGTTTTTATTGAATTGTGCAGTTCCAACACCAGTGATTCGCTCAGCAAAATTGAAGTTGAGATGACTCCCAAACTGGCCGGCTTCAGGGATGAGGTGAGACTTAATCCCGCATTGTTTAAGAGAGTGAAATCAGTTTATGAGAACAGGACAAAGTTCAGGCTTAGCGCAGAACAGAAATTCCTTCTTGAAAATCTGTATAGGGAATTTGTCAGGAACGGAGCAAATTTGTCTGTTGCCGAGCAGGATACCCTGAGAAAAATAAACCAGAGACTTTCTCTTCTATGTGTGAGGTTCAACCAGAATGTGCTCTCAGAAACCAATAATTACGAACTCTTTGTTGAAGAGCAGGACCTCACCGGTTTACCTGAGTCATTGATCACATCAGCAGCAGAAGCCGCAAAGGAAGCCGGGGAGGAGGGGAAATGGCTTTTTACAACACAGAGGCCAAGTATTTTTCCTTTTCTTCAGTATTCGGAAAACAGAGACCTTCGCAGGACATTGTTCAATGCATATTGCACGAGGGGAAATAATGGCAATGAATATGATAACAACAAAATTCTTTCTGAAATAATTGCTCAGAGGGCTAAGCGGGCCAAACTTCTTGGATATAAGACACATGCGCATATTGTACTTGAGCCACGGATGGCAAAGGTGCCTGAAAATGTGTTCAATCTTCTTAACGGCCTCTGGGAAAAAGCGATCCCGGTTGCAAAGAATGAGATAACAGAGATGCAGGCAATAATCGATAGCGGAAAAGGTAAATTCAGCCTGGAACCATCCGACTGGTGGTACTATGCTGAAAAACTCCGGAAACAGAAATTCGATCTCGATGATAATGAACTGAGACCTTACTTCAAACTTGAAAATGTACGCGACGGTGCCTTTGAAGTGGCAACCAGACTTTACGGAGTGAAATTTATCCCGTTGACGGATATTCCATTACCGCATCCTGATGCAAAACCATATGAAGTAACTGACGCCGATGGCTCTCATCTTGGGATACTATATATGGATTTCTTTACGCGTGAAAGCAAGAGACAGGGAGCCTGGTGTGTAACCTATCAAAGTCGCCATCTTGAAAAAGGAAAAGTGGTTTCCCCGATTGTTACGATGAATTGTAATTTTACCCGTCCGGGCGATGACGTGCCTTCACTATTAAGCATGGAGGAAGTGAGTACATTATACCACGAATTTGGGCATGCACTGGATTTCATGATGAATAAAAGCGTATACAATCTGGTCTATCCGGCCTGGGATTTTGTTGAGCTTCCTTCACAGCTGATGGAGCACTGGGTTTCTGAACCTGAAGTTCTGAAACTTTATGCAAAACATTTTCAGACCGGAGAACCTATACCGTCGGAACTGGTTGGAAAGATCCGGAACAGTGGCTATTTTAACCAGGGATTCAGCAATGTCGAAATACTGGCAGCTTCACTTCTTGATATGGCTTACCACACTCTTGAAGCACCTGTAAACATTGAAATTCAGAGCTTTGAAAAGGAATATTTCGATAAGATAGGACTTCTTCCCGAGATAGTTTCCCGTTACAGGAGTACCTATTTTCTGCATATCACCGGTGAGTATGATGCAGGTTATTACAGCTACACATGGGCCGCAGTTCTTGATAATGACGCCTTCGAAGCCTTTAAGGAAAACGGGATCTTCAACAGATCCACCGCCGGATCATACCGGAAGAACATACTCGAAAAGGGCGGTACGATGGATGCTATGACTATGTACGTTAATTTCAGGGGAAGGGAACCCGTTTTAGAGCCATTGCTTAGAAACAGGGGACTGCTTTAGTTAGAAATGTCCTGCAAGTCTCGATAACACACGACCTGCACATGCAGCAAACAGGAGTTAATAAAATAGATCTTTGCGGTCTGAATGCTGAAGAGATCCGGGATTTGATAGGAAGCGGCGGATTTGAATACCACCATGCGGTTGAGTTAGCGGGAATATTATATAAAAAGGGTGGCAGGGGTATGGAAAAATCTTCAAGGATACCTAAAAGACTGAAAGAATTCATCAATGATGATTGGCAAACAGGGATTCAAACGCCCATGGCAAATGAAACTTCTGTTGACGGTACAATCAAATATCTATTCGGTAATACTGACGGCAATCTGTTTGAAACAGTATTTATTCCTGACGAAAAACGAAATACCGTATGTGTTTCAACCCAGTCCGGCTGCAGGATGGGCTGCTCTTTCTGCCTCACCGGGAAATACGGATTTTACGGAAACCTTTCGGCAGGGGATATTGTAAACCAGTTCATTAGTATTCCATCTGCCACAAAAGTGACCCATGTTGTATTCATGGGAATGGGAGAGCCTTTGGATAACCTGGATAATGTACTGAAAGCCTGTAATATAATAACAGCCGAATGGGGACTGGCAATAAGTCCCCGCAATGTTACGGTATCCTCAGTCGGAATAACCCCGGCTGTTGAGGAGTTCCTGAAAAGATCAAAATGCAATCTTACATTAAGCCTCTATTCACCATTTACTGATGAACGATTCAGGGTTATTCCGGCTGAACGGAAATACCCGGCCCGGGAAGTAATAAGTGTCATGAAGAATTATCCGCTGGAAAGGAAACGAAGGCTCAGTATTGCGTATGTAATGATAGGGGGAGTCAATGATACCAACCGACATCTTGATGAACTGATTACAATACTGAAAGGCACAGGGATCAGGGTAAACCTTTTACCGTACCATCATGTCAGGGATGATATGAACAGACCATCTCCGGATGACAAAATGATGTTCTTCAAACATAACCTGGTCGTATCCGGGATATCCGCATCGGTGAGAAGATCACGGGGAGCCGATATTTTTGCCGCATGCGGACTACTTGCTTCGCAGCTAAATAAAAGACAAATATTATGAAGAAGATTTTTTACATAATTGCAACGATTCTTATTCTGATTACAGGCTGTAAATCAGGAACTCAGACTGCTTCTGACCGAAACATTGCAATAATTCCTGCCCCGGACAGGATAACTGAGCTGAAGGGTGATTTTACGTTCTCGGAAAAGACAAGGATCATCCTTTCCGAAATGAACAGTGAAACAAAACTGGCTGCCGATTACCTCTCCATGCTCATTAAGAATCCCACGGGTATTGAGCTTCCTGTTAAAGAAGGCAAAAAGACGACAAGAGGATCAGTGTTCATGACTCTTGATACTACTGTCAAAAACAGAGAAGGCTATATCCTCTCAATTACCCCCGGGCGAATAATCATCCGTGCAAATTCACCGGCCGGACTTTTTTATGGTGTTCAGACCTTACGTCAGTTGCTGCCGGTTGAGGTTGAAGTTGAAGTTAAGGAGATTACAGAAGGGATTGTACTGTCAGTCCCCTGTTGCGAAATATCAGATGAGCCCGCTTTTATTTACAGGGGCATGCTCCTTGATGTCGGACGACATATGTTCCCGGTTTCAGATGTTAAGAGGTATATTGATATGATCGCCATGCACAAAATGAATAAATTTCATTGGCACCTGACCGACGATCAGGGCTGGAGGATTGAGATAAAGAAATATCCAAAACTGACTGAAACCGGTGCATTCCGCAAAGAGACCCTCGTCGGTCACCTTCGCAATAAACAGAATATTTTTGATGGACAACAATATGGCGGATTTTACAGCCAGGAAGAAATAAGGGAGGTCGTTGCATATGCTGCATCGAGGTTTGTCACTGTAATCCCGGAAATTGAAATGCCCGGGCATGCCGTGGCTGCCCTTGCATCCTATCCTGAATTGTCGTGTACGGGAGGACCTTTCGAAGTGGCTACAAAATGGGGTGTATCAGATGATGTTTTCTGTGCCGGAAAAGAGGAGACTTTTACTTTCCTGCAGGATGTATTGAGTGAGGTGATTGAGCTTTTTCCGGGGGAATACATACATGTTGGCGGAGATGAATGTCCCAAAACCCGCTGGGAAAAGTGCCGGTATTGCCAAAAACGCATAAAGGATGAAGGCCTGTCAGATGAAAAGGAACTTCAAAGCTGGTTCATTCAGCGAATGGAAAAATTTCTGACCTCAAAGGGGCGTAAACTCATAGGCTGGGATGAGATCCTTGAAGGAGGACTGGCTCCCGGGGCTACCGTGATGTCGTGGCGCGGAACCGAGGGAGGTATTGCCGCAGCAAAACATAAACATGATGTTATTATGACACCTAACAGATTCGTTTATCTCGACTATTACCAGTGCGAACCTGATGGGCAACCTCTGGCAATTGGCGGATATCTTCCCCTTGAAAGGGTGTATTCGTATAATCCGTTGTCCGGGGAGCTTACACCTGAAGAGCAAAAATACATCCTTGGTATCCAGGGCAATGTGTGGACTGAATATATTTCTACCCCGGAACACATGGAATATATGGCATTTCCACGAGCTTTTGCAATTGCAGAAACAGGCTGGACGCCCGACAGGTTAAAGGATTTTGAGGATTTCCTGGCAAGACTTGAAATTCTTAAAACACGTTACAAAGCGATAGGGATCAATTATTTCAATGGGGAATACCGTGATACAAGGATAGGAAAATAGAACCCTTTTCCCAGCTTCCCCACAAGCTGGCTGGTGGGGTTAAAAAAGGTCAAAACAGAATTTCAGGATTTTTCTCCCTCTTTAATATTTATCAGCTGGAACATGTATTCATCCAGATAACCGTCAACTGTTTTAACCCAGTCTTTTTTAATGCCGATGCGGACAAATCCCAGCTTCTGAAACAGATCCATGCTATCACAGTTATTAACCAGGATATTGCAGTAGATCTGGTGCAGCTGGAGGGTGGTGAAGCAGTAATCAATAAGGCATTTAAGCGCCATCGAAGCGTATCCTTTTCTTCTTTGCGCCTCATCCGCAATAAGTATTCCAACCCCGGCCCTGTTATGAAACGGGTCAAAATCAAAGATATCGATAGTTCCTATGGTCAGGTTCCCATCCAGGAGGTCGATCATGAACCGGAGTTGTCCTGTTTCATAGATATTCTTATGCGAATGTTTCAGGTACCTTTTAAGGGTGAACTTTGAGAAGGGAGCCATGGTATTGCTGATTGTCCAGAAAGCATTATTATTCTCCCAGTTATAAAGCAATTCCAGATCCTCCGGCTCAAGAGCCCTCAGCCTTATTTTTTCATATTTCATAACGATTAAACTCTACTGTAATTATTTTTTATGACTATCGGCAATCATGAATAATAAATTGCAAATCGCTTGAAAATCAATGGATTTTTATGCATGATTCCTGATACTTATTTTATTTTTTAATCTGTTCGCTGCTGTCTATGATATAAGCATTGGTAAATCCTTTTGATTTTACATAATCGAGGAATTTGGATGCATCGGATTTATCATAGAAAACGCCAAGGGAATATATAGTACCGGCATCAGTTTCAGTAGTTCTGATAAATAGCACTCCACTCAGTTTCAGGCTGTTGAAGGAACCCGGGTAGAGTTTCTCCGGTGCCTTATTGAGCACAATATTGTATTTAACTGTTGATGGGTAGCGCAGGTGTTCAGGAGTATAGGTGTCCTGTCTGATAACTACTCCTGTTTGCGGATCGACAATTCCAAAGGTAGCCCTTCTGTTGTATTTCCTTCCTTCAGGGTTGTCTGTACCGTTACGGTTGGTATTTACTGCTGCAAAATTGGATTCCCCGAAAGCTTTCTTAACGAACCTGTTTGCAGTGATCCCCGATGCGGAGACATAGTCGATTACCGCCTGGGCTCTCTTATCAGCCAGCTTTTTGTTGTATTCAATACTTCCAATTGCATCAGTATAACCTGCAATTTCTATTGTGAGTTCAGGATAATTGTCGAGAATGGCTTTAAGTGACTCCAGACTTCCTTTTGCTTCATTGTCAAGTGCATAGCTGTCAAATGCAAAAAGAATATTCTTTAATGACAGGAATTCACCGGTTGCGACCTTTTCCGGGATCAACTTTGGATTAACAGCCATATAATGATTCTGGAAATAGAGGGGCAGGCTCAGATTGATTGTATCGGTCTTATACCCGGCATGGCTGGTTATAAGCTGATAATCGCCGGGTTTGAGATCGAGTTTGAACGAGCCGTTTTCCTTAACAGGGATTGTCTGAACGAGTGTTCCCTTCTTAATCTCGTAAAGCTTCATCTGAGCCAGAGCAGGATCAACATTCATTCCATCCCCGAGAGTTATCACTCCTTCTGTGAGTGTAATTTCATCGGCTGGATCTACTGCCACAAGGGCGTAGATATTCCTTGATTTTGTTTTTTCGTCATAAAGACTTGTAACAAAGCCCGGGGCATTGTTATTAAGGATGAAAAAGAGGTTTTCAGCCGTTGTATTGAAAGCAAAAGGCAGTCCGACCGGATTGTTCCAGTTGCCAAATCTGTTTAATGTGGCCCTGAACAGATCGTACCCGCCCATGCTTACATGTCCCACCGAACTGTATAAAAGAGCACTGTTTTCAGGATCGAAGAATGGTGTATCTTCATCGTATGCGGTATTGATGATATTGCCAAGGTTAACGGGATTACCCCAAATTCCTTCAGCTGTTATGTCCGAAACCCAAATATCAAGGTTGCCCTCTCCTCCGGGTCTGTTGCTGGAAAAATAAATACGTTTGCCGTCAGGTGTGATGAACCCGTGGGATTCCCAGTAAATTGTATTAACAGGCTTGCCAAAATTTTTTATTTTTGACCAGGTTGGGCCACTCCTTTCACTGAAATACAGATTCCCGTCGCGTCCGTCATCTATATAAAGTACCATGAGGCGCCCATCTCCGGTTATCGAGTTGGTATATAACCTGTCGAGCCCTCCCAGTTGTTGTGTTATATCAGATGGGGGCTCCCAGGAGGTATTTTTATATGAGCAAAGGATTCGGGTTTTCCCCTCCGTTTTCTGTGTAAAGACGAAAACGGAATCATTTTTTGAAAGTACCGGATTCGATGCTCCGGGGTAATCGGAGAGCCATGGTGTAAATGGTTCCCAGAGGATTGTCAACGGTTTCTTTTTCATTTCAAGAGCATACCTGCAATCTCTGATCTGAAGATCAATATATTCACCACGAAGGATATCCTCTTCTTTATCGCCGAGTTTTTTCTTCAGATCATAGAATATTGAAAGAGCTTTGTCGAGGCTGTCATTCAGATGATATGCCTCGGCAAGATAGAGGTAAGTATCCGGCGGGGCTTTTTCCCCTGTTTCACTATACTCTTTTTGTACTGCAGCAACATTCCGGGAGGCCGATTTCAGCAGATCCAGGGCCTCAGCTTTTTTACCATCTAATTTGAGATAGCAGATTCCCAGTTTTGCCTTGATATTTGAATTGTCGGGTAAAGCTTTGAGAAGCGGTTCATATAATGATGCAGCTTTCTCATAATCATTGTCATAATTAAAGACAACATTTGCATTCTGGATGGATTTTTTCAAATCCTGCACTGGTACATTCTGCGATTTCAGTGTATTCGAATAACTGATAATCAGCAAAATACCTAAAACTTTTGGGATAAAAGGATTCATTATCGTAATACTTTTTTGATGAAGATCTCGTCGGGGTAGCCCTTTCTGATTAACTCCAGTCGTAAAGCCCGGGCTTCTTCCCTTGTCTTAAACTGGCCGGACGTATATCTGTAGAATCGGTCTCTTTCATTATACATTACCTTCATATCGGTAATGTACCGGAAGTAACTTGCATCAACCGGATTATAGAGTGCCATAACCTGAACAGTATAATAGAGAACATCCTGCTCATCCTCGGGCCCATCCGTCACATTCAATACATTCAGGTTTCTTATCAGTATGCTGGAATCAACTGCAGCAACACCCGGTATTCCGGCAAGATTTATCCTGTTATATTCAGGAGCTATCAGAGAGGAATCCCTTACAAGAGTAACATCGAGTGAGATAACCTTTGCCGGATTATTACTTCTTATTGCCGTATCTATTGACCGGGGGAAATATTCGTCGCCTGAATATATAATTCTGAAGTCGCCTGGTCCAACATCAATAGCGTATGAACCTGATGGTTTTTCGGGAGAGGTTCTGTATAGTGTCTCTCCGGATACTCTGTTGAGGATAAGGATATAATAATTTTTATTTGGCGCCAGGGCTGCATCATTCAACCAGAGATTCCCTTCTATTTTATAGATCTTGTTCACATCCATTCCCCCTAGACCAAGATAAAAGATCTCCCTCTTCTTATAATCCGTCTTCATCGAGTAAATTGCATTCATTCCGTTATTGATTGGCTGAAAGAATTTATCATCGTCAGTTGAATTGACCGGGATTCCCATATTTTGAGGAGTCCCCCATCCGTAACTGGTTTTACGGCTTTTGAAATTATCAAATCCGCCCATCGAACTATGACCTTCCGAACAGAAGTAGAGGAGAGAATCATTTGCTGTTACGAAAGGATTATCCTCATTGTATGGAGTATTGACATTAGCTCCCAGATTTACAGGCATACCCCAGTCACCGGAAGCATCTGTTTCCGACATGTATATATCCAGACCACCCTGTCCGCCTTCCCTGTTGCTTGTAAAATAGAGCCTCTTTCCGTCCGACGTAACCGATGCATGCGACTCATAGAATCTGGTGTTGATGTTCTTATTCAGTTTTTCGATACGGCTCCATTTCCCGTAGGAATATCTTGAAGAGTATATATTCCCGTCAAAATTGTCGTTTTTGTAAAGGTAAAGTTCTGTCCCGTCGCGGTTCAGTGAGCATGATGAACAATCCTCGCCTGCACCGAGCTGGTCAGTGATCTCAACCGGAGGCTGCCATTGGTCTCTTATTTTTTTTGAAAAAAGAATTACATTGACCATTCCCCTCTCTTCAGTATAAACAAGGGTTGTACCGTCAAAACTTATTACAGGGCGTTCGTTCATTGATCCCTGACTGAAATCGGCTCCCAGGAGAATGTTGGTAATCATTGACGGATTCCTCAAATAACGGATAGCATTGTTACATGCCTGGATCTGCTGATCAACAAATTCAAGATTTTCCATTCCGCCTTTCTTTTCAGCTTTACGCGTGAGATTTTTGAATGTACGGAAAGTGTTCAGGCTTTTGTCCAGTTCATTGTTTATCATATAAGCTTTTGCCAGGTAAAAATAAGTATCCAGCGGAGCCCGTTTCTCTTTGAAGGATTTTACATTGGCATCGTAACTGGTATTTTTAACAGCTGCCTCAAGATATGGAATAGCTTTCTCCTTTTCATCAGGAATATTGAGGTAGCATGTTCCGATTTTATACAGGATATTAAGATTTTCAGGATTTTCCAGAAGAATATATAACTGATTGGCCAGATCATATTCCTCGTACAGATAATGTGTCTCAGCCTGTTTAAATATTTCTTTCATCTCTTTTTTGGACTGCGAAGAAGCCGGAACAGATAAAATTGTCAGAGTTATCAGCTGCAAAAGAAAGCGGTGGTTCATTACTCTGAGAATAAACATCATAACAAATATAACATTTTTAAATTACGATATGTTGATGTTTCCGGGTATTTATTTGAATGTAATCCTGTATATATCATGATTTCCCAAACCTTCTGCTTCTTTAAAAATTGCGCAGTAACCCGATTCTCCGTCCGGCATAGGCATAAAGAAGATATTGTCATCAGGTGTGTTAAGCGGATATCCGAGGTTTACAGGCCGGCTCCAGAGGTTATTCGTTTGAAAGTCTGATCTGAACAGGTCATACCCTCCGATTGTTGTATGCCCCTGTGAACTGAAGAAGAGTGTTTTCCCGTTCCTGATAAGGAAAGGTCGGTCCTCATTTAGCGATGTGTTTATTTCTGGTCCAAGATTGACAGCCGGCCCCCAGTCACCATTTACTTTTTTGGATATGTACAGATCAAGTCCTCCGTATCCTCCGGGACGGTCAGAAGCAAATATCAGCATGTCTCCGTTTTCAGAAGAATAACCATGTGATTCCCAGTATTTTGTATTAATATATTTATTGAGCTTCTGACAGGGTCCCCATGTTTTCCCATTAAAAGTGCTCAGGTAAAGGTCACTGTTGAAGTTGTCATCCCTTGAAAGGAACAATGTTCTGCCATCCGATGAAAGACACGATATGTACATATCGCCATCGGACTGAAGTTCAGGTGTGATATTGACAGCCGGGATCCATTTACCACTTACAAGCCTTGATAACATGATTGCGTCATAGAACTTTAATGAAACCATATATGCAAATGTCTTTCCGTCAGCTGAGATCACCGGATTAAAATTCGACTTCTCGTCATTAAAAGCAGGGCCAAGATTAACCTGCGTCAGAGAAACCGGTTTTGCAATTATTTCTTTAGCTGTTTCGCATGATTTTATCTGCTGGCTCACAATGTCACGGTTTTCACTGTCATCAGGAAGCAGTGTAACCGAATATCTTGTGAAGGAATCTTTTGCCTTGTCGAACTGAAAATTTATCAGGTATGCACTTCCGAGATCATATAAAGCATCATAGGGAGCGGAAACCTGGTTGATTGTTCCCTCTTTATGCTTTGCAGAAAGATTTTTCGATGCCGCTTCGAGGTAATCAATTGCCAGATTCTTTTTCCCCTCAATATTCAGATAGCATGCACCGATTCGGTATGCAATATTGGCATTGTCCGGAACTTTTTCGTATAGTTTAAGATAGTAGGGGAGTGCATCCTGGTAATCCCCGTTAACAAAAAAGTATTCCGCTTCAAGGAAATCATCCTGGAGTGTGCTGGCATCCTGCGAAAACAAAGGTGCAGAAAAAAATAAAAACGTTAGAATCGTAATAATTTTGTGGCACATAACTACTGGATTTGCAACAAATTTAATAAAAATTGCCCAAAAACGGCAATTCAGTTTTTCAATCTTTCCTGTCTTCCTTCTTTCTTCTACGTGTAAGTAATATGAAAAAGAAGATGAGACCTGCTCCTGCTAAAAGCCACAGATACCACAAACACGGTCTTTTCCCGGCAGTCAGGTCTGACCCGGATTGATCTTTCCGGATATCCCGAACAGCATCCTCATTAATAACACTATCTGCAGCACTTTTTTTAATTTCTTCAGCAAGCAGTCCAGCCTGTTTTCCGGTTATGACACTACCAGATTCCGGCCTCGAAACATATTGTGTTACAGCTTCTTCTGACTGTTCATCATCCGGTGGCAATGGGACAACATTCTCTGTTGAGACAGTCAACAAAGAGTCTCGTGTTGTCGCCCGGATATTATCTGTACTGTCTTTAACAGGTCCGGGAAAAAAATCAGTTCCTGGCGGGATCGTGTCTGGTATCTCAACATTGTCCGGCTTACTGGTTGGCGGCAGATTAAGTTCCTTTCTGATATTTTCTCCTGCAGGTTTTTCAATGGTTACTTCACTATCAGCCTGTGGAACCATTCGTTCGTATTCCAGCCTGTAAATATCATGCCGGCCGAAACCGTGAGGACTGAATTTTGCAATATACCCTTCCTTACCGTCATTTAAAGGACTGAAAAACAGATCATCATCAGTCGAATTAACCGGATATCCGACATTAACGGGAACAGACCATTCTCCGTTTTCAAGAAGAGTCGAATAAAAGATATCATGACCACCCATATTCATGTGGCCTCTTGAGCTGAAAAAGAGGATCTTGTCATCCTTGCTGAGAAATGGAGTTTCTTCGTTGTAAGGTGTGTTTATCGCAGGTCCCAGATTGGCCGCCGGACCCCAGTCACCGGAAGTGTCTCTGCTTGATACATAAATATCAAGTCCGCCAATTGTATTTTTACGGTTGCTGGTAAAATAGAGTCTGGAATTGTCATGCGACATTACGGCATGGGATTCCCAGTACTTAGTGTTGATATTATCATTCAGTTTAATTATCGGGCTCCAGGTCCCGTTTTCATATTTTGAGGAGAATATATTCCCATCGTAATTCTCCGAATTGTAAATGTAGAGAATAGTGCCATCTCCTGATAAAGAAACCGGGTAGATGTCCCTGTCGACTTTCAGAACTTCATTTAAATTAACCGGTGCCGTCCAGGCCCCATTGGATTTTGTTGAATATAGAATAGCATCATAAAATGCAAGGCTTTTGGAAAAAACCATAATACTTTCATCATCAGAGATAACCGGATTATATTCAGAACCGGCCTCATTTATGTTGTCTCCCAGATTTAACTCTTTTAGAAAAAGTGGCGTTCCCATCAATGTCTTTGCGTTGGTGCAGGACCGGATCTGCAGATTCACAATTGCCGAATCATATACTCTGGAGTCGAGGTTCTGTTTGAAGAGGCTGTAAATTTCAAGTGCTTTATCTAACTGATAATTAATTCTGTATGCGTTTGCCAGGTAATAAAGTGCATCATGGGGAGCACCGGTTTCCCTGAATCTGCCTTCCCTGTACTTTGGATTTATGTTCTTTACTGCATCTTCGAGATAACTGATTGCTTTTTCTTTTTCTCCGGGCATGTTCAGATAACATTGTCCAATTCTGTATTTAATATTGAAATTATCAGGATACAGCTGATAAAGCTGCTGGTAGAGTGGCAGGGCTTCTTTGTAATCCTCAAACAGGACCCAGCTTTCTGCATCATGAAAAGTCATCTTTATATCAATCTTCGACTGGGAGAAGGAATCAGCAAACGGGAAAATAACCAGTAATAGTTTAAGCGGTATAAACCTTTTAATCATATCACAACAAGTATATAGAGTAAGGTCGATCCTCACCATTTAAATCAATGAAATCCGGATTCCGGAAGTCCACAGGCATCAGCATTTATAGCCAATTTCTTTATAATCAAAGCTACTAAATTAGCAGAATAATAAAACAGAGGACAATAACAATTTGTCCTTTTTTATTAACCGATCCATGGATTTTGTAAAACCGGACTTTTCAGAGATTGAAATCCTGACACCTGGTCTTGTTCTGTCTCAGATTATAAGATTTCAGCTGAATAGTTCTCAAGAATCTCCTTGATCCTTTTGAGAAATCTTCCGGCCAGGGCGCCATCAATAATTCTGTGATCATAACTTAATGATAAAATCATTATATGACGAATAGCGATCGCATCTCCATCAGGTGTCTCAATTACCGCCGGGGTTTTCCGTACAGCACCTGTCCCAAGGATTGCAACCTGCGGCTGGTTGATAATGGGAGTTCCTGCAAGATTATTGTATGAGCCGAAATTTGTTAATGAAAATGTCCCTCCGGTAATGTCATCCGGTTTCAATTTATGATTCCTTGCCCTCTGTGCCAGATCGTTGACACTCTTTGCCAGACCTATTAGACTTTTTTCATTTGCATTCTTAATAACAGGGACAATAAGATTGCCATCAGGCAGGGCCGTTGCCATTCCTATATTTATATTTTTCCTTTTTATGATTTTTGTCCCTTCAACAGAAGAATTTACAAGAGGGAACTCATATAACGTCCGTGCCGCAGCATCGATAAATATGGGAGTGAGTGTAAGTTTTTGTCCTTCAGCAGCCAGAAACCTGTCTTTAACTGAGTTTCTCCAGATTATCATTTTTGTGACATCGGCATCAATAAATGAAGTGACATGAGGGGCCGTTCTTTTCGAAAGAACCATATGCTCGGCGATAATCTTCCTGACCCTGTCCATTTCAACAATTTCATCTCCGGCCGGAACTGTGACTTTCAGGCTCCCAGTCTCAGGTTCCGGTTCTGCTTTTATATCCTCCTGAAGTAGAGCAGGTTCAACCGGTTCCTTAATTTTCTTTTTTGACTCCAGTGCTTTCAGTAGGTCATCCTTGGTAATTCTCCCGTCCATTCCCGAACCGGTTATCTTATCAAGTTCCTCATAGCTTATGTTTTCTCTTGCAGCGATACTTCTTACAAGGGGTGAAAGGAATTTACCGGATGGTGTCCGGCTCTTCAGATCACGGGACACGGTTTCGACTTCTTTCTTCTCCTCTTTTATCCCGGCAATGGTCTCACGAATTCTCTCGACTTCTTTACGGATCTTCTCAGGTTCCCCGGGGGCAGGTGAGATTTCTTTTTCAATAACCGCAATCGTTTCCCCTACTTTGACCACAGTACCTTCAGCTGCAACTATAGAAACGATC
>CAZKMH010000042.1:0-14912 GCA_964553395.1 uncultured Rikenellaceae bacterium
TCAGGCGGCCCTGGTACTGGTGGTTTTAGTCTGCCTCGGGATCAGTGGCCTGGTTTTTCCGGAATAATCCCTCAGAAATATACGGTCATAAAATCTGGTTAATTTTACGCTCTCATAATCCCATGAGAGTTCATTAATTACTCTGTTGTATCCGTACTCCGCCATTTGTTTCCTTAGTTCCGGATTGTCAATCAGCTGTGTCATTTTATCTGCAAAGTCCATTGTGTCACCACATCTGGCGTACAAAGATGCCTTCTGAGCCGAAAATCTGCCTTCTTTCAGGTTATATTGAACAATCGGTTTTCTCAATGCCATGTATTCCATTATCTTATTCATGGTGGAAAGATTATTCATTTCAGTGGGTTTGTCAGGATTGACACAAACATCAGCTGTATTCAATATTGCAACCATTAAATCATCCGGAACTCTCCCATAAAAATCAACAAATTCAGTAAGCCCCATTTTTATTGACAATTGTTCTATTCTTTTCAGGTCACTGCCACCACCAACAATAGCAAATTGAATATCCTTCCGTATTGAAGTAATATGTTTCACACTTTCAAGTAAAAGATCTATTCCTTCCTGTTCTCCAATTACACCTACATAACCTACGAGGTATTTTCTTCCCTTTAAATATTTATTATCAGGAGGCAGAAGCTTTAACCGGTCCAGTCTGGGACCGCTCCTTACCACCTGAATTCTATCCTCAGCCATTTTCCCTCTCCTGATTGCTATTTCCCTGTATGATTCATTCGTCGCAATACTAAAATCAGCAGTAGCGAATGTAAGTCTCTCAAATAAAAGCATCATTCTAAAAAATAATCCTTTCTTATTGTATTTTGCCATGTACAATTCGGGATTCACATCGTGATGATCAAAGACATATTTTACGCCAAGTAAAATGAAGAATAATGCCACTAAAAAAATCATATCCGGAGGATTACAGCCCTGGATGACATGAAACCTTTTCTTTAAATAGATTTTCCAGCTAAGATAAAATTCCCAGAATAATGCTACACTATATTCAATAAGGTATCCAATGGCACCTCTGCCTTCGAGGGGTAGGGGATGCCGGTAGATCTCAATTCCGTTTATTTTTTCATAAGAAGCGGTGTAATCCATCATTTTAGGACAGATTATACTAACTTCAGCTCCGGTATCTTTAAGAGTGTTGGCCTCCTGCCAGACCCTCCTGTCAAAAGGCACTGGCAGATTCTCAACTACTATAAGAATATGCTTATTTTGATATGCTGACATCTCTGCTGTATTTAGGGTAAAGTTCGCGATGTCCGGCAAGGATTGTATTACACAATTTATAGAATAAGTTATATCATTCACACATATTTTTCAGGCCCACCCGGAAAACAAAAAAGCCGCCACATTTGTGGCAGCTTTCCTGTTCATTTTGAACCTGATAAAAAATGTTTTATCCTTCAGATCAGCTTTATCATTATTTAATTGAAGATGACAGTATGTGTATGATCCGTTGACAAGGAAATTAATCCATAACACAACGCACAGAGAACCCAATCTCCTTATAGCCGTTACCTTCGCCTACATAGCTCTCATTGTAATATATGAGCCGACGCCATGCAAACGTTCCATCATACTGATTAGCACACCACCAGTAACCCCCGGTGTTAATACCATAGAATACACCATCATTATAACGGGCGCCACCCGGAAGAGCTGTAAAGCCTGTTTCGTTGGTTGCTCCTGTATTAGGTGCAGTCCAATGTGTATTGCTGCTTTCTTTTAGTTTGCCTCCTGCAACACTTAAGCCTCCCAAATAATCTGTCAGCGTTGTCCATTCGTTATTGTCAGGTACATGCCAGCCTGCCGGGCATAGATTTCCTGCGTTTACAGCATGCCAGTTATACAATGCTCCATAAGAGTTTTTATATGCCGTTTCATCGTTATTGTACCAGCAATAGGCAGAGGTGGCTAGAATACTCCATGAAGTTCCATCGGTTACCAAAGGTATGGCTGTACCATTATTGTAATGGGTGTTTTTCAGGTTTTCTGCCATCCATACCTGGCTGCCTATTTTTACCGTATTGTATGAATTTCCATCATAATCTGTTACCATTCCGCCTGCAATAAGTGTATTTTGCATAGCTGCAATTTGTGTTTTCAAAGCATCCACATAAGCTTTTGTGACAGCATCCTGTGCATCGGTTGGGTCTGTTACATTTTTTAATTGTGTATTTACAGAATTATTTATTGCTGCAACATCAGCAAGGTTTTGGGTTTCGGTTATTGGTCCGGTTACCATTTCTGCAGTTTTCGCATGCAAAGCATAAGGCACACTTAAAAGCTGACTTGTGCCTGCTATAGTGTAACTTGTTCCTCCTGTCGGGTCGGTTTCGGTTTTGATAAAATAACTGCCGTTTGCCCAGTCTATTGCAGGAAAAGTTCCTGAAACTACTGTTCCTCCGCCAATTTCAATGGTAACAAGTCCATTGACATTGGTAGTTGGGCTTTGTGTTTCAGCATAAATTACCGTTCCTGCCGGTGAACCCTGCAAAATGCTTATTTGCATACCTACTTGTGTGTTCGTAACCAGGGCATCGCTGCTGTTGCGAATCACTGCCTGATAACTCATTTTTTGCGGTATCTGAGCAAACACGCTTGCAGTAAATAATACCGCTGTTGAAATTGCATAAATTTTTCTACTCATGATGGTTTTTATTTTATTGGTGGCTGATATATCAGGTCGTCAGATGAGCTACCAGTTTATTCCATAATAATTATTCTTTGAAAGAAGCGTTTCATCAAGGCGTACAAAATCTATAATAATTTTGTCCCCCAGATCTTTAACCAGATCAATAAATTCCGGTTCTTTCGTGTTAATAACAATAACGTTGCAATCATTTATCAGCTGCACGGGATCAGTGGTTAAAAGAGAAGCCAGATGAGGGATCCGTGCATTGATAAATTCTTTATTTGTACCTGTCAGCACAGAAAGATTTATATTATTGTCATATATTTTAATATCACAACCTTTACCCAGCAATGCTTCAATAACAGCGACTGCGGGGCTATTTCTCAGATCATCTGTTCCGGCTTTAAAACTCAGTCCCAGAAAACCCAGTTTTTTGTTCCAATACCTGAATAAGATTTTTATCGCCCGCTGAATCTGTATCTCATTTGTTTTATTAATACTATCAATGACCGGTACATCAAGATAAAGATCATGGGCTAGTGTCTGAAACCCTTTCAAATCTTTTGGAAGGCATGACCCTCCATATGCAAAACCGGGCTTGAAATAGTAGGGAGAGATATTCAGTTGTTTGTCTTTACAGAAAATCTCCATTACTTTAAAGGAATCAATACCTAATTCGGTACAGATATTTCCCACCTCATTAGCAAAAGAGATCTTTAGTGCATGGTAGGTGTTATCCACGTACTTCATGATTTCAGCCACTTTTAAATCGGTCATAATAACTTCTGCCGGCAGGTCGCGATATAATCCGGCCACCTTTTCGGCAGCGGCCTGATTATCTGAGCCGATAAGGGTTATTGGCGGATTGAAATAATCATGAACTGCGGTACCTTCCCGTAAAAACTCCGGATTATCGACAATCGCAAAGTTTTCATTACGCTTCTTGTCTGAGACCTTTTCAACTATATCTGCAAATTTATCGCATGTCCCGGGCAGAATTGTTGAACGGATGACAACAATATGAAAAGCGTTCTTAAATCTTAATGCCTCTCCGATGTTTACGGCAACATTAAAAACATATTGCAGGTTTAGATGCCCTTTATCTGTATTTGGGGTTCCAACAGCTACTACTGATATTTCTGAACCGGCAACAGCTGCGTTATTATCGATTGTAGCTCTAATACGTCCGGCGGAGTATTGTTCAGCAATAATTGTGTCAATATCCTTTTCAATAATTGTTGGCTTACCCGAGTTAATCTGATCCACCTTAATGGTGCTTAAATCCACTCCAATTACGTGATGCCCGTTTTTTGCCAGGCAGCCTAAGCTTACACAACCTACATAGCCAAGGCCAAATATGCTAATATTCATGTATCAGTATTCTAGTGATTGATTTAAATGAATGATTTATTGTTTTTTTTGCGTAAAGAACATTTGTTGGTTCCTTTTCCATGAATGAACCTGAATACCAGCCCAAGACAGGATTTTCCTCGCCGTTAATGATTGAACAAAATTCAAAATTCTGCATCGATACGGATAACCTGATTCCACTTTGATGAACCAGTGAAAACATATTTGGGGATAGCCTTTCTACTTTGATATCAGGATGCAAATGATGTAATAATACACACTCCTTTTCAATTTCATCAGACAAGGATATTTCATCACTTATAGTGAATGAATTCCCGGGCTTATTGAACCAGATCTTCCTTTGATGTTTTGTTTTCTTATAACCGTTATGCTCTGCACTGACTGAGTCCAGAATACCATTGTGTTTTTCCTCAACCATTTGGCATCTGTAATGATCGGACCACATTGTATCACCAGCCTGATAAGCCTGGTTACGGCCACCAATACAAATGGTATTATGTGCCATGGTACTTACAAAATAATTCCTCCATTTCTTTGCAACATGATAACAATAAGTCCCGGGATCAACCATTACAGGATAACCATTTATATTCAGAATGAATGATAAAGCGTCGGCATGCCCGTGAGCTGCCAGAGATAGATAGCCCAGCGGAGCTGCATTAAAATGAAGATATATTTCTTTCCCGTTTTTCTGATTTCTGAAAATATAGTGCCCCTCTTTTGTATAAAAAACAGTTTCCCGGCTTTTTACATTTTCAGGGAGGGATTCAAATATTTTCTTTCCGGAATTTCCAAAGAGTATCTGATTCTTTAAGTCAAAAGATGTGAGGCCCAATTTAAACTTACCATCTCTGAATATCACTGATGCCGATGTCAGAAGTGATGTGAAATTATTAAAATGTTTACCTGCCGCAAACCTTACAACATTACCATCGTCTCCGTCGCCATAATTCGGATAATTCCCTTTGATATCAATAAATGCGAGAATATATTCAAAGATCAGCTTCAGGGTCCGTGTATATATTTCGGAGAAATGATTATTTGTTTTTTCGCCGACCACAAATGATAAAAGAAAAAAATCGGTTATAAACTGAATATATTCGGCTGCCTCTTCCTTATTAATCCCATTGGAATGTTGCGCCACTATCTCTTTTTCCAAACCTTTTACTGTATATTTCAGCCATGATCCGGACTCCCTGAATTTCCATTTTGAAGAGGCAATAAATAAACCCGAGTATTCAGCAATTAAATGATTATTGGCTGATGAAAACCTGGATGGATTATTGTATGAGTATTTACAATGCTGATAAATAGATGGAATCCATTTTTCCGAAACAAATTTTTCAAATTGCGGATTTTGTTCAATGATTTTACTGACATCCAGTATTTCCCAGCAAAAAAACCAGTTTATAAGGCGGATGTTAATCTCGATATTGCTATACCAGTTTATACCGGTCAGGTAAGGATTATCATCTATCCATGAACTTATTATCCGCATTATCTGGTCGGGGTATTCCGGATTACCTGTCTGGTGATAATTCAATGCTATATGAACCAGGAATTGCATGCGGTTTA
This sequence comes from uncultured Rikenellaceae bacterium, assembly GCA_964553395.1. GTDB lineage: Bacteria > Bacteroidota > Bacteroidia > Bacteroidales > VadinHA17 > LD21. The sequence goes on from CAZKMH010000042.1 coordinate 5,612, forward strand.
TTTCCCAGACATTTTTTGCAGAGAGCTCAGTATCATTACGAATGTTGATTTTTTTTGAAAAAACAAGAGGGAATGACTTCCCTGAAAAAATGTCACAGTGCCAGTTAATTTTACTTCCGGAGTAATCAAGGAGCTTCCCGAAAATATCAATTTCAGCAGGAAAAAGTTGTTTATCTGTTAGCTGAATATCAAGAATTCTTCCGGTTCCGGGTATTTGTATATCAGACAGTTTTCTCCCGGTCCAAGAATATTCTTCATATTTCTTCCGGATTAACTGATTGAGCCGGTAAGGTAATTCCCTGGCCGACATTGAAGCCAGTCTTTTTATATACCAGTTATCCATTAAGATCTTCCAGGGATATTTTATAATTCTTTTTTGATCTGATACTTTCACAGGCCAGGATTGAAGTATAAGTTGTCAACATTAATGAATTGAATGAGATCGGAGCTATTCCGGTTTTTACAGCATTAATAAATTCCGACATCTCTTTCTTCTGGCCCTTATCAATGGTGAAAAATTTCTTTTTCGAAGTTTTACCATCCTTAAAAACAGTGACAGTCTTAAAATTGTCAAATTCAATATTGGTTCTGTATCCGGTTATTGAAATCTTTTCTTTTGAATACTTTTTGTCACCATCTGCCAGATATGCGATAACACATGTTGAATTATTACTAAACTTTATGGTGATAAAAGAATTATCCTGTTCCGGCATGTCACCGGCAATCGTTGAATTCATAAATACTTCGACCGGCTCGGCATCCAACAAGTATTGCAAAGTATCAATAAAATGACAGACTTCACCTATTATACGGCCGCCCTGTTCCTCGGATTGATACCATGCTTCTTTTGGTATGTAACCGGCATTTATTTGATAATACACAGAGTAAGAAATACCCTTTTTTAACTGACTTTTTAAATATTGTATTGAGGAAGCAAATCGCCTGTTATAGCCGACCATTAAAATCTGATTATTTTCAGAGTTCAGCTTTGAAATTGCTTTAAGTTCATCAATTGAAACAGCCAAAGGTTTTTCAACAAAAACATGCTTGCCGGTTTTAAAAGCTTCAATAAGCATTTTTGCATGCTGATTATGTCTTGTAGCTATTAAAACAGAATTTACGGATGAATCATTAAGTATTTCTGTATAATCTGTTGTAGCATAACTAAAGCCGAATTTCCGGGCTTTATCCTTGGCATTTATCCCGGTGGCTGTTGCAATACCGACAAGATTCGTACTACCATTATCTTTTAAAAAGGGGATTAGCATGGTACTTGCGTAATTCCCTGCTCCGATAACACCAATATTAACCTGCTCCGATTTAATATGTTGCTGGTTTACAAGATCTATCCTTCTGATAATTTTATCATCCTTCCGATCATATTTTAATACAACACCCAGAAAGTCTTCATTGGATTCTTTAATATCAGAAAATACCTGTGGAGATTGTATAAAATTATATTCATGAGTAATCAATCCGGAAAAACTGATGGCGCCATCCTTTAATAATTGCAGTACTGACATCATATTCCGCTGTTCAGTCCAGCGAACATAGCCAATCGGATAATCAATCCCCTTTTCCTCATAATTGGAATCGTATCTGCCCGGTCCATAAGATCTTGAAAATCTGAAATTCAACTCTTTATGATAATACAGATCCCAGGGCAGATCCATTTTCGTAATTCCGATATCAACTATTTTAGCCCTGTCCCTTGAGATCTTCCCTGCAAGGATAACAGGGTCATTACTGGATGTTCCGGTAGTTATTATAACCGAATCGCAACCATTACCGCCGGTCAGCGTACTAATTTCTTCTTCAAAATTTGTTTTGTCTGCCACATTGGTGAAGAAGGCGCCATTCCCTGATGCCAGATCACACTTCTTCTGTGATATATCAAACCCGAAAACCCTGCAACCGTTTGCCTTTATTATCTGTACCAGAATTTGCCCTAATAGCCCTAATCCGATTACTGCTACATTCTCTCCAATCTGTGATCCGGTCTGACGAAAACCCTGCATTGCTATTGAAGCAATTGTTGCAAATGCTGCCTCCTTCAAAATCACTCCTTCCGGAACTTTGGCACATAAATTCCTGGGGATGAAGTTTATCTCTGAATGATTTGCATATCCGGCACCTCCGCATGCCACAATATCACCCTTAGAGATGTTACCGGCATTATTGCCAACTTCAACCACTTCACCAACAAGGCTATATCCTAATGGAGAATAGGAATCAAGTTTATTCATTACTTTTCTGTAGGTAGCCACCGGACCTAATTGTGAAAGTGTATTAAGGACCTCCTTAACCTGTTCAGGTTTTTTTCTGGCCATCTGTAAATAATTCAGGTCAGCATTTTTCAGTTTCATAACTTCAGTACCGACACTGACTGCCGAATAAATAGTTTTCACCAGAAGTCCGCCAGATTTGCATGCTGGTTGAGGTACATCTTCAATTGTTAAGGATTTCTTTTTAATATTTTGTACCAGTTGCTTCATTGAAAAATCTATTTAGCTGTGAATTAAAACCTTCAAACATTTTATCTAAAGTGGCTTCCTCATAAAAGACTTTCCTTGCATTCCCTGAAAACACTAATCGTTTCTCATCATCTAAGAGAATATCATGGATCATCTGTTTCAATTCCTGTTTATCTTTGGCTATCAGGGAGTTCTGATAATTTCTCAGATAGTATGCCTCTGGTCCGTGGTTCACTGCCATTGTTAAAACCGGAAGACCCCAGTATAAAGCTTCTACTATTCCCAGACCCAGTGCTCCAGGCACACAATATAAATCTGCTATTGAGAAGATCTCAGCCATTTTCATTTTATCATAGACCGGCCCAAGGAAATGGATATTCTTAACTCCTTTTATAACCCTGAGAACTTCATCACTCAGGCCGGGGCCCACCAGAACCCAGCCAACATCAGGTGAGTTTTTATAGTTTTGAATAAATATGTCGCTTAATATCTCTATCTTTTTCCTTGAATGAAGCCGGCCGGTTGTTAAAATAATCTTAGGTGAGGTGATGCGATAGCGGGTTTTAATCTGTTCCTTATTCTCAACTATATTTATATTATCAATATCAAGAGTATTGTTAGCACAGGTAATTTTATAATGAAATCGTTCCCATAGTTTAGATTTTTCTGCCGGAGTGTACAGAATTATTCCGTCAAACAGGAAATAAGTCAGGTTATAAAGAATATTTCTCCACCATTGATCTTTTTGTTTATCAATGCCATGTCCATAGAAAATAATCGGGATATGTAATCTTTTGGTTTTTAAAATTGAAAAAATATAGAAGAAATATCCGGGATCCTTCTTAAACAGGATATTAATTACAGCCTCAATTTTATTTTCTTTAATAACCCTGCCGTAATTCTTTAAGGTCATCGAAGTATCCGGTACATAACTAAAAGTGCATTCTTTGTTTGGGTCATAAATTTTTGTGTACCAGATAATTAAATTATAGCCTTTTTGCTCAAGATAAGCACTTAGCTTATTAAAGATTGATATTTTGTAGAAAAGCATTTCAGGATATAAGAGCAGGATATTTCTCATATTAATCCATTTCCCCTCCATTGATCAATAATTGTATTAATCCTATAGTCAGACTTAACGAGTGATAAATGGGTATTAAGTTCTTCAGCATTGAACCGTACTTTAACCGGACGGCAGGGAGATCCGACACAGATTGAGTAAGGGGGTAACGACTTTGTAACAACACTTGCTGCTCCTATAATGCACCCCTCGCCAATTTTTACGTTTTTTAATATCGTTACATTCCCGCCAATCCAGACATCATCCTCAATTGTAACAGAACCTAATGTTCTTTCTTCCGTAAAAGTTGACCAGATTGTTTTACCAACGTTTTTGAAGACATGATCATCACATTCCAGGAGTAAGTTTGGTCCGATAATAATATTATTGCCGACTTTCAGATTCCTGGCAGAAATATGAAAATTTGGAGCTATATAAATATTATCTCCAAAAAAAATCTCCTCAGGATGTAAGAATCTCCCTTTCGGCCCCAGGCGATTGTTTTTCCCCATCCTTTTCGAAAAAAGAAATAGTTTTGGGTAACGGATAATGGAAATCATCTGCCGCAGGAAAGAGCGAATAGAACTCATAATATAGTGAGATTTGTTCCGGATAATCAGTATAATAGTTGATCTGCCACGTGAGATGATTGATCCGGGTTAAAATTTCCGTACCGCACGAACTCTGAGCAAATGGCTCTTATGGCCGCCTGGGTTAAGGATACCGATATGGAAACCAATGAAATACGAGGTTTTTTCACCGGCAACATTGTTGGAGTTCTCGGTTGAACTCCAATAGTTGTCGAACAGAAAACCATTTATAATTCCTAAAATATTGGTTACAGTAAATTTGGCAGCGTAACATTCCTTTAATTCCCTTATGGAAGGCATGTACCAATCAGAAAATACACCTGTCCCTGTCTCAGAATTGGTATAATCATCACACAATTTTGCGGCACAAGCAAAACCAGGAGATTGTGTAATTATAGCATTTGTATTGGCCTGTCCGTCAGTGAAGCTCTGTGCTGCCGGACCGATTAGTGTTGTCATATAAGTAATATCACACCAGGGGGAGCCAGGGTCCGGACCCAGATTTGTCAATGAAGCTATCAAACCATGTTCAACACCGGCAATATTTACGACAGATACTACAATACCGCCACCATAAAGTTCGCCTATGTAGTGTGTCCCCGCTGTTTTAGCATATAATGCATAAGGGACGCTTAGCAGTTGGCTTGTGCCGGTAACAACACTGTAATTAATACCACCTGCAGGGTCGGTCTCAGTTTTAATGAAATAAGGTCCTGCAAGCCAATTAATGGCAGCAAAAGTACCTGAAACAGGCGTGCCACCGCCAATTTCAATCGTTACAAGCCCATTTACATTGGTGGTTGCTGACTGTGTTTCAACATAAACAGCAGTACCTGTTGAGGTGGTTTGTAAAATACTCAGTCTTATACCCACCGCATGATTTTTAATAAGGGTATGATTTGCATCACGAATTACTGCCTGATAGCTCATTTTTTGAGGACTTTGCGCCGATACTGCTGCTGTCAATACAAAGGCCGTTATGAGTGTAAATAACTTTCTCATAATTATAACTGTTCTTTTATTTATCCTGTCTCAGGAGGTAAAGGTTTAAAATCTCCGGACAGCACGCACTCTTACTGCCAGACTCTTAAGGGCGTCGGAACCCGTTGTGCCCGTGTCGAAACCCAGGTACCACGCATTGGTAGCGGTGCTCTCGGTAGAGCTCCAATAGAGGGCATACTTAAATCCATTTGTTGCTCCCAAAACGGAGTTGACCACATAGTCGGCGTCGTAACATTCCTTCAATTCCCATGAGGCAGGCAGATACCAGTCGTTAAATCCACCTCCGCTGTAACTCTTGCACAATTGAGCAGCACTTGTAGCAGCCTGCTGCGAAATGATAGCAGCAGTATTGGCCTGTCCATCAATCCCGCTAAATGCACCGGCCAATGTTGTTACATCACTCCAGGGTGCTGCAGCGCTTATATCTGTTAAAGATGCTATCAAACCATGTTCAGCGCCTGCATTTTTCCAGACAGATACCACAATACCACCACCATAGAGTTCTCCAACAAAGCGTCCGCCTGCAGCTTTAGCAAACAATGCATAAGGCACGCTTAACAGCTGGCTTGTACCTGTTATGGAATAAGCTGTTCCGCCAGCAGGGTCGGTTTGGATTTTAATAAAATAAGGCCCCGCAGACCAATCAATACTTGCAAAAGTACCTGTTACAGGTGTGCCGCCACCGATTTCGATCGTTATAAGCCCATCTGCACTGGTGGTTGTTGTCTGCGTTTCTTCATAAACGGCAGTACCCGTCGAAGTGGTTTGTAAAATGCTAATTTTAATTCCCACCCCATGGGTTGTAACAAGGTGGTCAGTTGCATCACGAATGATTGCCTGATAATTAAATTTTTGAGGACTTTGTGCCCATATTGTTGCTGTTAATGCAGCAGAAGCTATAAGTATAAATATCTTTCTAATAATGATCATTTTCTAGTGATTTTCAATATGTCTCATAATTGACCCCGTTGGATATTATTAAACCTCATTCATTTACGGGATAACTCCATTATATCCAACGGGGGAGATAGGTTTTCCAAAGATAGTTGCCAAATTTTAGAAAAATCTGGCAACTTCCTGGCAATTAATAAATGTTTAAATGGCTAAAATTTCCGGACAGCCCGAACATAGCCGGCCACGTTGCTCTTAAGGGCGTTGGAACCTACAATGTTAGTGTGGAATCCATGGTACCATGCCTCGGTAGCAGAGGCCTCTGTAGAGCTCCAATAGAAGTTGAATTCAAATCCATCAGTCAAAACACTGTTGACAACAAGAGCTGCCTGGTAACACTTATTTAACTCCCATATTGAAGGCAGATACCAGTCTGAATAAACACCTGTACCTGTTTCAGGATTGGTGTAATCATTGCATAATTTTGCAGCACTTGCAGTATGCCCTGCCTGACCAACGATAGCAGTGGTATTGGCTTGCCCGTTAATAGGGCTCTTGGCCGTTGCACCAATTTCTAAAGCTGTCACATTGCTCCAGGCTACGACGACTGCAGTTAAATCTGTCAATGAAGCTATCAAACCATGTTCAACGCCTGCAATTTTCCAGACAGAAACCACAACACCACCCCCAAAGAGTTCGCCAATGTAGTGTCCGGTATATAACGCATATGGGACGCTCAGTATCTGACTTGTCCCGGTTATGGTATATGTTGTTAAGGGAGCAGCAGTGGCTACTTCGGTTTTAATATAGTAAGGCCCTGCAGACCAGACAATTGCCGCAATACTACCTGAAACAACTGTCCCCCCACCGATTTCAATCGATACAAGTCCATTTATATTTGGTGTTGGCGTTTGTGTCTCAACATAAACAGCGGTTCCGGATGCAGAACCTTTTAAAATACTTATTCGCATCCCTATCTGAGTTCCAACAACCTGGCCGCTTGCATTACGAATTATTGCCTGATAACTCATTTTTTGAGGACTTTGTGCCCATCCGGCAGCCATTAAAAATATGGCAGCTAAAAGTGTAAAAATCTTTCTCATAATGTTTATTTTTTAATGATTTTGAATATTTTTATTTCTTTATTCTTGTCGACTATTTTCAAAAGATAAGTTCCCGGCAAAATATTCCCCAGTTGAATCTGGGTTTCAGTGCCTTCAACCTTTTCCTCATGAAAACGCATGCCATTCATGTCATAAAGTATATACTTAAGATTATCAGTATCATACTTTTCAACTTTAAGTGTTACGTAACTATTTGCAGGATTAGGATAAACCGACATTTCAAGGATTATGCCCGATGCCTTTTCAATACCAGTTAATACTGATATTTCATAAGGCACCTGAACTCCCTGGATTATGTTTCCGGTTGTTCCTGAAATAGGGGTATAAGCTACTTGTCCGATAGTGTAGCTCACCGAACCTCCTGTGCCGGTAGCATTGCCACCTGTAGCAGGGATGGAATTCTGCGCCTGTAGTACTGTACCGTATCCAAACAGGCAAAATGTAATTAACACTCTACAAAAATGTTTCATACTCCAAAAATTTAGATTATTAATAATTTGAAACGTCAGAAATAAGTTACGCTGACTCGACCGTGCTTGTATATTAAATATATATGTGAGTTCAGAGATTCAGAATTCCCTTTATATCCTCAGGATAATTGAAAACAACTTCATGGTTTTGAATCCTGTCAATTAATATTCCTTCGTTATTATAATCCGGATGAACCATAATTTCAAGCTTTCCATTTTCACAAAACGACCGGTCATTCTTTAATCCTAAAATTGCTTCAGGTTGATTTCCCAGAAAATCTGAAAAATTTGCCCTGTGTAATTTAATATATTCATTTACTAACATCCGGTAACCCGATTTATAAAATTTAGCCGATCCGTTAAGGTTATTAAGAATTCTCATTGAAGGAATATCATATGTTTTTAGTAATGACAGTAAGATTTTTGTTATAGACCATACTTCGTCAATGTGATGATGTGTATCTATATGAGTTATTTGAATCCCGGCATTTTTTACTTTTTCAATCTGGGCTGCAAATTCTTTATAGATAAGTTTTTTTTCATCTTTTGTAAGGAAGAAAAGATTTTTTTTATGTCTTTTCAAATCAGAATTTTTTTCATTATAGAACAGATTTGTATTCCGGATTTCTGCTGTTAATGGATAACCTTGAGTGAGGTTTAAATGAATACCTGTTTTAGTTAAAATATTGTTCTTAAGTGCCAGGTCAACAGCCTCTTCAAAACCAGGCATATTTACCATTAATGTTGTACTATTAATAAATTTATTATTAAATGATTCAACGATAGCTTTATTAACTGATGATTTCAACCCGAAATCGTCTGCATTAATTATAATTTTTTTTATCATTTAATTTTTGACCAATTTTAAAAGATCATCACTGAACAGCTTTTTTTAATATGAGCTGAATTTTCTGATTTATATGAATGATCAGTTTTATGAACAGTAACTATTTGGTTATTTATAGATTACTGATATTATAAACTTTTGACCAGACCTCCATGTTTAAGAATCTCCAAAAAGGGAAGCTTGTAGATTTTGACGGATTTTCAAATACTTTTTTTATTCTATCAGCATTCCAGATATTTTTTGAATAAAAACTTTTGGAGTTAATGGTACCAAGAACATAAGATTTAAAATCCGGATCATTTGAAAAATAATCTGTAAACGGAGTATTGAATCCAATTTTCTTACGGTTTCTGGTGATTGAATCTGGTAACATCTTACCGATGGTTTCTCTTTGTATGACTTTTGTTATACCTTTTTTGAATTTTAAGTCATTTGGAATGGAAAAGGCAAATTCCATCAATCTGTAATCCATAAAAGGGGAACGGATTTCAATTGATTGCAGCATTGATGAGATATCTTCATAATGAAGTATGTTGTTCAATGTTTTATGAGTGATATGGTTTAAGAGATATCTGTTAAAATTATTACCCTTTAAGGAAAATTTCCAGGCAGATTTGTAATGGTTGTAATTCATACTAATAAAATCCTTATTCAAACAGGGAATTGATTTTTCCAGATACCTGGCTCTGAGATAAGAAGAGTTAGTATGGCTAAGAGTTGATTTGAACATTTGGGATAATAAGAAAGACTTCGAATATTTATTTTTGGAATTCAAATGATGAAATTCACTGAAAAAATTTCCGTCACGTGACAATAACTGATCAAGTAAATGAATACCGGATA
>CAZKMH010000043.1:0-14887 GCA_964553395.1 uncultured Rikenellaceae bacterium
TTTCATTGTTCTTTTAATTTTTTACTACTATACTATACAAGAAACATGATAATGCAAAGATATAAATAAATATTAATACTATGCAATACATAGTACCAAAAAAATGAGGGTATTTATTAACATTTTTTGTAAAACACTGAAAATGAATTAGAAAAAATTATATAAAAATTACTTTTTTTTGATTTAAAGTGAATTTTAAGTGGTTTTTACCTGCTAAGGATGAGGGGTATGCCTTAAACTAACCCTGGGGGGGATGGGGTAAGGTGAAATTCTTAACTTTGAGTAAATAAACTGATTATGAAGAAAAGACTCCTGATCACCCTGGCGGCTGTTTTTGCAACAGGTATTGTTTGCACGTTTTCACAGGATATTGATGTTGTAAAGATCTGGGATAATGCGCCACATAATGCCTTTACCGATCTGATACGGTATAAATCATATTTCTACTGTACATTCAGGGAAGGGAATAACCATGTGCCGAAAACAAAATCCGATAACGGCAAGATCAGGATAATACGGTCGTCAGACGGGGTGGAGTGGCAGCCGGTCGCCCTTCTGGCAAGTGGAAAATACGATCTGCGTGATCCGAAGATCTCTGTAACTCCCGATAAGAAACTGATGCTTATTATGGGCGGATCAAATTATTCTGACGGCAAACTGATTGACATGATGCCTCATGTATCCTTCTCTTCTGACGGAATTGGATTTTCGGAACCGGTTCCGGCTGCAATTGAGAATACTGTCAGCAGCGATTATGACTGGATATGGAGAGTTACATGGAAAGGGGACACCGGCTATGGAGTTGTATACCAGTCAAGGCAACCAGATAATACGAACAGGATCAGATTGCTTTCTACAACGGATGGCTTATCGTACGGTCAGGTAGCTGAATTTGGACGGGATTCCCTTCCGAATGAATCGACAATCAGGTTCGATAAAAAGGGTAATATGCTCGTCCTGGTAAGGAGGGAGGCCAGAGCGCGCGGGTTGCTGGGAATAAGCAAATCACCCTATACCGACTGGAAATGGATAAACCTGGATTATCGTTTAGGCGGGCCGAATTTCTTGGTTCATATAAATAAACTGATTATCGGAACACGCTTATATAAGGCAGGCGGGGCTGCCACTGTCATCAACCTGACAGATATGAATGGAAAAATTGAAAAACAGATTGAACTCCCATCCGGAGGGGATACCAGTTACCCGGGTTTGGTGATCCGGAAAAATATTCTGTGGGTATCTTATTATTCGGGTCACGAAGGAAAAACATCGATATATCTGGCGAGGATTAAGATGAAAGATATATAATCATCACAGATTCATACTAATCTTTACTTAAAGCTGGATTGTCTATCTTTATCCACTCAATTTTGGTATAATGAAAAAATACAAATGGGGAATACTTGCCCCGGGGAAGATGTCGGCTAAATTCACAAAAGGGATTAAGCTTCTGGAAAATGCCGAATTATATGCTGTCGGTTCACGCGACCTGGAAAGGGCGACTCTTTTTGCAAAGGACTACGGATTTAAGAAATTCTACGGAAGCTATGAAGAGCTTGTTGCCGATCCGGAACTTGAAATAGTTTATATCGCCTCCCCGCATACTTATCATTATGAACATACGATGCTCTGCCTCAAGAACAGGAAGAATGTCATCTGTGAAAAGGCCTTCGCCATTAATCAAAAAGAGGTGAAAAAAATGATTACCGAGGCAAAGAAAGGAAAGCTGTTTCTGATGGAAGCTCTCTGGCCTCCCTTTCAACCCTTTTACAGGAAAGCAATGGAAATCCTCCGGTCTGGTATTCTGGGGAAGGTTGTTTATCTTGATGGCTATTTCTCATTCATACCACCCTATGATCCCAATGACAGGAAATTCAACCTTGCCCTTGGAGGTGGATCGCTCCTTGATATCGGTATCTACCCGGTCATTGATGCCCTGACATTTCTGGGAGTTCCCTCAGATATAAAAGCTACAGCTGTGTTCGGAAAAACCGGATCTGAAGAATCGCTCAGTGTTATTTTGAGTTATCCCGAAGGCAAAATGGCTTCACTTTACAGTTCATTCAGGACAAGTATAGGAATAGGGTGTGAGCTCTATTGTGAAAATGGCAATCTGATCGTTGAACGGGGCAGGGACATGAACCAGCGGGTAATTCTTTCCCTTCACGGTGAGGAGAAGCAGGTATTTGTTTTCACACCTCCTGCAATGGGTTATCACTGGGAAGCGGAAGAGGTAATGAAATGTCTGGATGAAGGAAAGACAGAAAGCCCTGTTGTTCCTCTTTCATTCAGTCTTGATCTGATTAAAACCCTTGACAGGATAAGAGATGCAGCCGGTATAGTTTTCCCGGGGAAGGACTGAATATTAAGAACTTCTCCTGCCTCCGCTGAAGCTCCGGCAGGCAAAGCCGGATTTACTCTGTGAATCAAAAAAAGTGATACAATACATTAATGTCCGGTGAAAACCAAGATATTATTGCTGAAGGAACATTCTACAGGAAGAAATTCTTCCTGAGCCTCATTGTCCCGGGAACATTTATTTTCCTTATGTGGCTGGTTAAGATCGTTGAGGTGTTGTTTGATATCAACCTTACAGGATTCGGGATACTTCCGTTGTCAGCTGAAGGATTGCCGGGGATCATCTTTTCACCCTTTATTCATTCCGATTTCAACCATCTTTTCAATAATTCAGTTCCTCTTCTATTACTTGCAGTTGCGCTTTTTTATTTTTATTCTGAAATAGCTCTTAAAGTTTTTTCCTGGACATATATTCTGACCGGTATCCTTGTATGGTTTGGGGGCAGAGATGCATGGCACATCGGAGCCAGCGGACTTGTTTACGGATTTGCATCTTTCCTTTTCTTCAGCGGGATCATCCGTAAGTATTTCAGGCTGGTAGCGCTCTCGCTGCTGGTAGTCTTCCTTTATGGGGAATTGGTATGGGGTATATTTCCGGGTGTCTATAAAAATATTTCCTGGGAATCACACATGCTGGGATTCTTTTCCGGTGTTTTTCTGGCTGTCTGGTACAGGAACGAAGGCCCGCAAAGACCGGTGTATGAGTGGTTGGAGGAGGAGGAAGAGGTTGAAGAAAAGGAGGGGGAGAGGGGGAGAGAGGGGGAGAAAGGGAGAGGGGGAGAGAGGGAGAGAGGGAGATAAGAAAGGGAACGATACCGTTCAGTAAAGAGGAAAGGAGAGATTGAATTTTGTAATAATATTGATGTTAAATAATATGAAAGTGAGATTGGCAATTTTGTTTTTGATTATGATTTTATGTTTCCTGACAGGATCAGTAACCGGGCAGGATACACGTGAAGTGGCTGATACGTCGCGCCGTGCTGCAGTCAAAGTATACCTTGATTGTTCAAGCTGTGATATGAATTATACCAGGCAGGAGATCCCGTTTATAAACTATGTTCGGGATGTACATGAAGCACAACTATTTATTCTGGTGACTGACCAGGAATCCGGGAGCGGTGGGAGGCAATATACATATACATTTCATGGACAGGCCAATTTTAAAGGGATGGAAGATACACTTACTTATACCAGCAACCCGGATCAGATGGAAGCGTTGATCCGTGAAGAGAGGACCAATCTTCTTAAGATGGGTTTGATGAGATATGTTGCCAAAACCCCATTACGCGATAAGATTGAAATTAACCATAGCGAGGAGCTTGAAGGTGAAGAAGTGATTGACAGGTGGAATTACTGGGTTTTTTCTTTATCCACCGAGCCTCAGTTTGGGTCAGAGGAAGAGAACAAGGAACTGGATCTGAGAAACTCGATAAATATTTCCCGGGTAACACCGGAGCTGAAGCTTGAAATGGAAATGGATCATTTTTTTGAGATGGAGAAATTCATCGAGAATGTGAATACCGATTCAGCAGAAACCAATACCTATTCGAAAAGTGAAACCTCATTTGATAACCTGATCGTAAAAAGTCTTGGTGAACACTGGTCAGCAGGCCTGAGATTGGATCTGGGATCATCCACACGCGAAAACTACAACTTTATTACAAGATTTCTGCCATCAGTCGAGTATGACATATATCCCTATTCCGAATCAACCCACCGCCAGCTGAGGATAATGTACAGTTCAGGATACCAGTACAACAATTATATTGATTCAACAGTCAACAATAAATTAAGTGAAAATCTCTATTTACATGAGCTGAATATCGCATACCAGGTCCAGAAGAAATGGGGCTCTATAAATGTGGCACTGACAGGATCAAATTATTTTCATGACTTCTCAAAGCACAGGATCGAGTTGAACTCTTCAATCAACCTGAGGATCTTTAAAGGCTTGTCGCTGGAGTTCTATGGAGGAGTCGCATATTTAAGCGACCAGATCAATCTAAAAAAGAAAGAAATTGACGAAGCTGAAAGATTTCTGGACCTTCGGGAGCTTCAGACAACCTATCGTGTGCAGAGCGGCATAGAACTGACATACACATTCGGATCCATCTACAACAATGTGGTAAATCCCAGATTCAATCCGCCTCATTTCCATTTTGATTAAATTAAACGGGAATTTTTCGTTTGCGGAGAACCGTATATCTGGAAAACCTGATTTTACCTTATATTTATAAATCAAACCTTATTGAATAATGATTGATATAGATTATAAGATTATTCCGTCGGATTTTTCAGACAAACTTAACAGGTTCTGGGAACTTTCCGGGAAGAAGATCCATCTTATCCGGAAAAACTATAATGAAACCCATGGATCTCCCGTATTTACGGTTGACGGGAAATATTCCACCCGGGGATGGACAGAATGGACACAGGGTTTTCAGTATGGGTCCGCCATTATTCAGTTTGATGCAACCGGAGACGAGCAGATGCTTGCCGAAGCCAGAAATAAGATCCTGGAAAAGATGGCACCACATATAAGCCACATTGGAGTGCATGATCATGGTTTCAATAATGTGAGCACCTATGGAAACCTGTTACGTCTAATGAATGAAGGCAGGATTTCATTTAACGAATGGGAAAAGAATTTCTATGTACTTGCACTTAAAATATCAGGTGCTGTTCAGGCATCCAGGTGGAGCAAAATAAAAAACGGAGGATTCATTTATTCATTCAACGGACCCCACTCATTATTTGTGGATACTATCCGATCCTGCCGGGCTTTAATGCTCAGCCATCAGCTTGGCCATGTTCTTCAGGGTGAAGGAGATATAAAGATAAACCTGCTTGAACGGGCGCTGGAACATATCAAGGCAACAGCAACATACTCAGTATTTTATGGTGAGGAACGCGATAAGTATGACATCCGCGGCCGGACTGCACATGAAAGTATTTTTAACATGAAGGACGGAAACTTCCGTTGTCCCAATTCCCAGCAGGGTTATTCCTGCTTTACTACATGGACCAGGGGTCTGGCCTGGGCAATGTGCGGATTTGCTGAACAGCTTGAATGGGTCGATTCAACCGATGCTAATGAATATCAGTCATTTGGTGGGAAAGAAAATCTGATCTCAATGATGCTCAAAGCAGCCAAAGCAACGTGCGATTTTTATATTGAAAATACTCCATCCGACGGAGTACCCTACTGGGATACAGGTGCTCCCGGACTTTACAAGCTTGGAGATTATCTGGCCAGGCCTGCCGATCCTTTCAACGAATATGAACCGGTAGATAGTTCAGCGGCAGCGATAGCAATCCAGGGATTGTTACGTCTTGGTAATTATCTGAAAGGCAAAGGCACCACAGATGAGGGGAACCGGTACTACCAGGCAGGGCTTAAAGTGCTGGATACGCTGCTGGATGAGCCCTACTTAAGTGTTGGTGAAGATCATCAGGGTCTGCTCCTCCATTCAATCTATCACCACCCGAACGGATGGGATTTCATTCCCGGGGGCAGCAGGATTCCATATGGAGAATCAAGCATGTGGGGCGATTATCACATCCGGGAAGCGTGTCTTTACCTCAGTCGGATCATCAACAAAGAAAACTATTATACTTACTTTAAATTTATAAGATGAACTCAGTTCAGTTAACAGATCTTTCAAGAATTTGTATTCACACTATTACCACGAAACCCTGGAGTATCGAAGAAGCCGCCAAAAAATATTCAGATGGCGGCGTTAAAGGAATTACTGTATGGCGCGATGCTCTCGCTGGAAGGGACATAATTAAAACCGGGGAAATGTTACGTCGGCATGGTTTGTCAGTCGTTTCTCTCTGCAGGGGAGGATTCTTTCCGGCAAAGGAGACTGGCAAAAGAAAGGCAGCTATTGATGATAACCGGAGAGCGATTGAAGAGGCTTTTGAGCTGGGGACAGGATTGATTGTCCTTGTGTGTGGTGCTGTTCCGGATCAATCACTTGAGGATTCACGAAAACAGATACATGAAGGTATTGAAGCCGTTCTTCCGGAAGCAAAAGCTGCCGGAGTCAGACTGGCAATTGAGCCGCTGCATCCGATGTACGCCGATACACGTTCGGCAATTAATACAATGGCTCAGGCTAACGACCTTGCGGAAAACCTGAATTCTCCATGGGTAGGAGTGGCTGTCGATGTTTATCATGTGTGGTGGGATCCACAGCTTGAAAAGGAAATAGAACGCTGCGGGAAAAACAAACACCTGCTGGCATTCCATGTCTGTGATTGGAAGTCACCCACTTTGGATATGCTTAATGACCGCGGGCTGATGGGTGAAGGATGCATCCCGGTCAGAAAGATCAGATCGTGGGTAGATGCCACAGGATTTAATGGATTTATTGAAGTGGAGATTTTCTCCACAATTTACTGGAAACAGGATCAGTCAGCTTTTTTGAAAAACATAATCCTATCATACAAAACACACGTATAAAATCCTTTAACGATGAAGCAACATAAAGTCGGAATAATCATGAATGGAGTTACCGGACGAATGGGAACCAACCAGCACCTGCTCCGTTCAATTTTTGAGATCATGAAACAGGGTGGCGTAAAATGCGGTGCCGGTGAAATAATCATGCCTGATCCCACACTTATCGGACGTGACGAAGCCAAGCTGAAAAAATTGTGTGAACTTACCGGCATTAAAAAGATGAGCACTGATCTGGATGCTGTGCTGAAAGATCCGGGTAATACTGTCTATTTTGATGCACAGACCACAGGAAGGCGGGCAGACGCTGTCAGGAAAGCTGTAAAAGCAGGAAAGCATGTTTATTGCGAAAAACCGGTAGCCATCAATACAGAAATAGCACTCGAGCTTTATGAACTATGTAAAAATGCCGGACTTAAGAACGGAGTTGTCCAGGATAAACTGTGGCTTCCGGGAATAGTTAAACTTAAACGGCTGGTTGAACAGGGATTCTTTGGAAGAATACTATCTGTGAGGGGAGAATTCGGGTACTGGGTTTTCGAAGGCGATACGATTGCAGCCCAGCGGCCATCATGGAATTACCGTAAGGAGGATGATGGCGGTATTATTCTGGATATGCTCTGCCACTGGAGGTATGTACTTGATAATGTGTTTGGCAGGGTCAGGGCGGTTTCATGCATGGGAGCAACACATATAGATAAAAGGGTTGATGAAAACGGGAAACCTTATAAATGTACAGCCGACGATTCAGCATATGCAACATTTGAACTCGAGAACGGTATTATTGCCCATTTCAATTCATCATGGGCAGTGAGAGTAAGGCGTGATGATCTTCTGACCCTGCAGGTCGATGGTACAAAGGGTTCAGCAGTAACAGGTCTGCGTGAATGTTACATTCAACATTACGGAAATACCCCGAAGCCTGTCTGGAATCCGGATATTCCGCAATCGATAAATTTCTTCGAGGGATGGTCGAAAGTACCTGAACAGGAGACATATGATAATGCTTTCAAAGCTCAATGGGAATTATTCCTGAGGCATATAGTGAAAGACGAACCATTCAGATGGAATCTTTACGAGGGAGCCAAAGGTGTGCAGCTGGCAGAGAAAGGATATGAAAGCTGGGCAAAACGATGCTGGCTCGAACTTCCTGAATTGTAATAGGTATCAATTGTAAAAAAGCTCTTAAAAGTTGATGGATTCATCCAATTTATTACCTTTAGCCCCTGATTCTGAAAAATCTGATAAAAGTTCCGTAAGAATGAATAGTAAACCTGTGGCAGTTATTACAGGCGCCAGCAGGGGGATTGGAAGAGCGGTCGCCGTATGCCTGGCATCTGAAGGTTTTGATATTGCTGCCATTGCCCGGACTGTCGACAGTGAAGGAATGGTAATCCTTGGTCAGGAGGTTGAAAAAAGAAAACGGGAGTTTTTCCCGATAGGACTCGATATCTCCTTTACGGAATGCCAGAAAGAGGTTGTTGCCAATATCCTTGACAGATACGGGAGGATAGATTTACTGGTGAACAACGCAGGAGTTGCACCACTGCAGCGGAATGACCTTCTTGACATGACCGGGGAAAGCTATGAAAGGGTAATGAATATCAACCTGAAAGGTCCGGTATTCTTTGCTCAGAAGATAGCAAAGGAGATGATATGGCTTAAACAACAGATATCTGATTATAATCCAAAAATAGTTTTTATTTCCTCAGTTTCGGCAACACATTCATCCACTAACAGGGCAGAATACTGCATTTCGAAAGCAGGGCTAAGCATGGCATCAACAGTATTTGCCGACCGACTTTCCAGTGAAAATATAAGGGTATTTGAAGTACGTCCTGGTATAATTCAGACGGATATGACCGCCAGGGTCAGGGATAAATACAATAAGCTCATTGCTGAAGGTCTGATACCACAAAAAAGGTGGGGCTTCCCTGAAGATGTCGGAAAAGCAGTGGCATCAATCGCTCGCGGTGACTGGGATTATTCAACCGGTATGATATTCCATATCGGTGGTGGTATGAATATTCAAAGGCTGTAACAATCTGATAAAGAATACTGTACTTCCAGGTGGATCCTAAAGGATCTAAATCTTCATTTTTATCCGGGCCGAACAAAAACTTTCTTATTTTGTTTAAAAAAGTAGATACAAAATATAAAAGAAATGAAAAAAACTATTTTAATAATTGTATCAGTTTTTATGATAACTAATGTCATTGCACAGGTCCGGATGAATGCTGATGCAGAAAAAACGACATTGAGATGGTTAGGTGAAAGGGTTATAGGTCAGGAAACAGGTACAGTCAAAATTAGTAACGGCTGGATTGAATGGAAGGATAATAAAATTGTTTCCGGGGAATTTACAATTGATATGACCACCATTAAGGATTCCGGGGGGAATGCAAAACTGGAAGGTCATTTAAAAGCGGATGATTTTTTCGGAGTTGACAAATTTCCTACGGCAAAGCTTGTCATAACCGGAAGTGAATCGTTTGAAAAAGGGTATACTCCTGTCAGGGGAAATCTGACTATCAAGGGAATAACAAATCCTATAGAATTCAAGGCTGTAATACAAAAGAAAGAAGAAGGGACACGCTTTTATGCCAACGTTATTTTTGACCGTTCAAAATATGATGTACGGTACGGATCAGGCACTTTCTTTAATAACCTTGGTGACAGGACCATATTTGACGAGATCAAAGTAATAGTGGATCTTCTTGTCAGATGAACCTGACATTTCTGTTGCCAGCTTTGAAGGAACTCCTTAAATTACCGTTTTAACCGGATCAGCATCAGGAAGGGTGACATTCCCGATATTTCCACAGGTTTGTTCATATTCTTTTATGAAAAATCTTAAAAAACCTTGGAAAAATCATAAATCATAGTAAACTTGTGCTGGTAAATGACCTCACCTATGACAAACGGACTATCAGCTAACGGTAACAGGCAAAAGCTTGTAACAGCAGGTTTTCTTATTCCATTCATTCTTGTAACCAGTCTTTTCTTCCTCTGGGGATTTGCCCACAGCCTGCTGGATGTTCTGAACAAACACTTCCAGGAAATACTTGGAATTACAAAAGCAAGATCGGGGTGGGTGCAGGCCGCACTTTACGGAGGTTATTTTATTATGGCAATCCCTGCAGGACTCATTATGACAAGGTTCGGATATAAAAAAGGCATAATTTTCGGACTTTTATTATATGCATTCGGAGCGTTCATGTTTATACCGGCAGCTCAGATCCAGACCTTCGAGTTTACACTGTTATGCCTGTTTATAATTGCATGCGGGCTCACCTGCCTTGAAACTGCAGCCAATCCCTATTCTACGGTTCTTGGTCCGAAGCCCACTTCCGAGCAAAGACTTAACCTTTCCCAGTCATTCAACGGACTGGGATGGATAATGGGACCGGCTATCGGCGGATTGCTGATCTTCGGAACCATCGGGGAGGCAGAAACCAATAAATTCGCCTCACTAACGCTGCCCTATATGATAATTGGAACACTTGTGCTTCTGGTGTCGGTTATGTTCATGTTCACAAAGATGCCGGAGATACATGAAGGCGAACATAACGATCATGGAGATAAGGGCAAATACAGGGACCTGCTTAAGTACAGGCATTTCAAATTTGCCGTCATGACGCAGTTCCTTTATGTGGCGGCACAAACAGGGATCAATAGTTTTTTTATCAACTATGTCACTGAACAAATGCCTGGCTTTGGCAATGAAAAAGCAGCATATCTGCTCTCTCTGGGATTTGTATTCTTTATGGTCGGAAGATTCTCGGGTAGTTTCCTGATGACCTGGTTCAAACCAAACCAGATGCTGGCACTTTATGCCGTCATTAACGTATTTGCCATGGTATTTGTGGTTCTTGGACTTGGATGGCTCTCTCTCATAGCGTTGTACCTGACCTATTTCTGCATGTCAATTATGTTCCCGACAATATTTGCTCTTGGAATAAAAGATCTTGGAAGCCTGACAAAGAAGGGCTCCTCATTCCTGATAATGACAATTGTTGGTGGAGCGGTCTGTCCCATTTTCATGGGATGGATAGCCGACATATCCACCATGGCACTGGGATTTATAGTACCGCTTATATGCTTTGGATTTATAGTTTTCTTCGGAACGAAAGGCTATAAAGTAGTCGATTGAGTCTCTCCGGAAGGCGGCTCTATTTTTTTCTTCTTAATATTCCCGTTTTCCTCACTGTAAAAGATCTCAACAGTTGCCGTATCTTTCTTGAAATCAATTTCCCGGATCCTGGTTTTGGTGATTTTATGTCCTGTCCTGTTGGTCAGATCATCAATCAGTTCCCGTTGATTCACCGGTTTAAGCAAATCGAGATTATCGTAAATTACCGTCTGTTTCCTGAAATTACTCAGTGCCAGGAATTGTTCAAGAATAAATGCAGTAAGGATAATGGTTGCATTAAGGATCAGGACACCGTAAAACGGAAAGATCAGCAGCCCGAGAGCATTGATTACCGCCAGACCGATCGTTGAAAAGAGGTAAGCCATATCCTTGACCGAGAAATTCCTGGTTTTAAGCCGGAGAATACCGAAAATGGCGAATAACCCGAAAGCCAGTCCGAAACCGATATCAACTTTTTTCATGATCGAGCTCACAAGGAAGACAATTATGCCTATCAGGAAGAAAGTAAAAAGGAATTTTTCCTTCCTTGAATATTTGAAATAAACAAATCCGATCAGTACTATCAGGATAACAAGGTTGATCCCGAACCGTGTAAGAATTCCCCAGATTGATGTACTGTGAATAATCATAGAATCGTCAAGCATATTGAAGTGTATTAAGGTTATATTTTTTTACATGAATTTAAAAAAAGCTCGATCAGTCTGTTAAGATCTTTCTGATTGTCCAGCTGATCAAAAAACTGATCCAGGAAAGATTTAATGTCTTTTTTTGATCTGTCGCTCAGGTACTGGAAATCATTAACCACCGAATAGAAAGATTCTTTCCTGGCCAGGAATTTCTCAATGGCTGCCTTATACTCTTCCCTGCTCCTGCAGATTCCTGTAAATATCCGGTCACGGTTCGATGTGATCCCCATTTTTTCGTCAGGGAAACCATAGCTTGCATTCACGAGTCCTGTAAGATCAAAATCAAAAGGAATGGCAACACCCAGTCCCATACCGGAATTTTCCCTCGGAATTATAACCGAAATATTATGTAATCCGGGTACAGCCCAGTCCCACTGTGCGATCATATAATTGAATATCGCCACCCTGTCCATACTGCATGGGACAATATGCTTCTGAGACAGGTTTGTGGCTTTAGTGACACCTGATTTTGTTCTTGCTGCAAGAATATTTATCGGCTCAATGAAAAATCCGTATTGTACCAGGGGTTTTCTGTCTTTCCCGGAATCAAGATAATTAATCCTGAGTAATCTGACCCTGAAACAGGTATCGGTAAAGACATTGAACAGCTTATAGACAAGGAATTCCCGAAGCACATATTCGTCATAAGCGTTACCCGGCTGGCAATGAGTAACCAGTTTCAATCGTTTTATCTTGCCGGAATCAGGATCTGCATAGATCCACTTTTTGAAATCCAGCCGAATCGGAGGGAAGCCGCATGTACGAAAGCGGTATTCCCCGCGGGGTTTAATTTTTACTTTCCGGTCTATCGAGTCTGTTTCAGATGTTTTAATGATCAGCAATCCATCCAGTGATCCTGTTTTAAGGTTCTTTTTGAGATAAGTTGTGAGATCAAACTGTAATGCAACCTCGAGGAGTTCATCACTGTCAAAGAGGGCAAAAGAACTCTTTGCCGAATCAGGTTCTGATACACCATTCTTTCCGGAACAAGGGTAAAATGAAAAGGTTAGAAATACCAGAAAGCCAGAAATTGATTTGAAAAGAGCTCTGTGAAAACTAAACTTTGAAATCAGGAATAGAATCCGGAATATTGTTTGTTTTAACCGGTGGGGAAAACCGGTCACCTTTCCTGCATCAGAGTGCATTTGGGTAAGTATAATATAGTTTGGGAAGTAAATATAAACCTTTTTTTCAATACGGGATATCTGATTTTTTCGACATTTTTCAGTCTTTCTGACAGACTGCTATAAACTCCCTGGAGTTTTGGTTTAGTTCATTTCCCATATAATCGCCAAGAATTTTGTATTTTTTAAATTCAGATCTTTCGATCAGATGTTCAAGTTCATACCTGAAAAAGTACCTTAACGGAACATTCCACTCCTCACGTTTTAATGACCGGACCCCGGGATCGCCCTCATCCCATTCGAGCAGAAATTTAATATTGATCAGCTGGTTTAATAAATCAGGAGTGGTTGATACGATCCTTTTTATTCTTTTACCCGGTTCATATTCACCCTCAAAGTCTACCTGGTTTTTCAATCCGTTTATTAACTGTTTCAGGTCCGGAATGAATGTATCGAAAATAAAAAAACCTTTTCTGTTCAGATGGTTCCATATATTATTCAGTGCCCTGATCTGTTCATCCTTTCCGATAAGATGCATTATCACTCTGAATGGTGCAATGAGGAGGTCGAATTTAAAATCGAATTTAAAATCAATTATGTTCTGCAGGCTAATCCGTAATCGCTGATCTCCTGTAAGTTTGTTCCGCAGGACATCCAGCATATGAGGGCTGATATCAATGCCGTAAATATCAGCTCCATTGTTCAGTGCATCAAAAAACAGTCTTCCGGTACCCACTCCGACCTCGAGTACTTTACCCCTGGTCTCTTTAATCCTGTCCAGGAAAAAGTTGTTGTCAACACCGTCTCTGCTGCTGTGGTAGATCAGGTCATAGAATCTGGCAAAATTCTCAGGGTATTCGTAAATCATTATTATATGCTTTAAGAAGTTCCTTTAAAGATGATTAATCAAAATCGGGTATCAGCCTTCAATGGTTATGGATGTATTTCTTATTATTTCCGGCCATTTTTCTCTGGCGATCCGGGCCCCCACTTCCCCGATAACCTTTCCGGCAAGGAGTGCCCCCAGCAGACCGCACTTTTCGAGATTAAGATTATTTGCATAACCATAAAGGAATCCTGAGGCATACAGATCACCTGCACCGGTTGTATCCATACAGTTAACAGGCAGGGAGCCGATTTTAATAACTTCGTGATTTCTCTTAAGCAATGAACCCTCTGCACCGGTTTTTACAACCGCAATTTCGCTGGTCAGGGCTAATTGCTCCAATGCTTTTTCCGGCGGCAACCCGGTAAACGCTTTGGCTTCTTCCTCATTTGCAAAAATCAGATCGACATAATTCTCTGTGATATTTTTGAATCCCCGGAGATTGGTTTCCACCACATTATAGCTGGCAAGATCGAGAGCTACCTTCATCTTTTTCTCCTTTGCAAACCTGCATGCAGTTTCAATTAACGGCATATTATAAATAAGATACCCCTCAAGGTAGAGGATATCGTATCCAATGAACATGTTGGGATTAAGATCTTCAGCATTCATCTCCAGTGCAGCTCCGAGGTGTGTTGCAAAAGTTCTTTCAGAGTCGTTTGACACCAGGGCTATTGCTGTTCCTGTAGGTAATTCCCGTCTGAACAGTATGGTACTGACGCCTGCATCCTTCATATCCCTTTCGAAAAAATCACCGGTATCGTCTTTTCCGATGGAACCGATAAAAGCACTCTTTACGCCAAGCATAGCAAGGCCGTGTATGGTATTGGCTGCAGATCCTCCGGAAGCAAAGGTCCTTCCGTATTTTTGGATTTCGGATTTTATAAGGTCTGATCTCCTCTGATCGACAAGTTGCATGCTTCCCTTTGGAAGTGAAAACCTGTCAAGCAGATGATCGTCACTGATGGGCGTCATTATGTCGACCAGAGCATTACCGATACCGAGAATCCTTTTCATCCTTAAAATTTTTATCAAAGATATTGCTTAATTCACTAAAAGCCCTTATTTTTGGCACGCTTAATAAGCAAAGTTGTTTTAATAAAATTCCTCAGTAGCTCAGTTGGTTAGAGCAATCCCGAATACTCGGGATTAATCCGTGGCCAGCCGGGCAAAAAGGAGAGAAGAAATAAATTCCTCAGTAGCTCAGTTGGTTAG
>CAZKMH010000044.1:0-14799 GCA_964553395.1 uncultured Rikenellaceae bacterium
AATATATTTGAAATTCAATCACACGTACTCACCCCCTTGCGTCCCCCTCTCTGCTCCGGGATCACATGTACTCACCCCCTTTTATCCCCCTCTCTGCTCCGCAAAGAGGGGGAGAGTTTTGTAACGTAATTCAATAGTCACCCCCTTCTTTGCGACAGCAGAGAAGGGGGCCGGGGGGATGAGTACATGAAAAACAAGGCAGAGAAGTGGGCCGGGGGGGTGAGTACATGCAGCCAGAGAATATGGTTAACTGCAGTATGCATTATTCATTATGAAGTTAAGTTTGTATCTTAGTATTCGTACCGGAAATACCCAAACAGAATGAAATACCTAAGAGTTTTTTTACTACCGGCTTTTTTGCTGGGGTTCATATTGAATTGTAATTCACAGACAAACAAAGAATTAAAGTTATGGTATGATCTGGCGGCAACCGTCTGGGAAGAAGCTCTTCCGATAGGGAACGGACGTCTGGGCGCGATGATCTTCGGCGGACCCGCCGTTGACCGCATTCAATTCAATGAGGAAACACTCTGGTCGGGGGAACCGCATGATTATTCGCACGAAGGCGCTTATCGATCACTTGGTGTAATCCGCGAGCTTTTATGGCAGGGAAAGCAGAAAGAAGCTGAAACGCTTGCCATGGAGAAATTCATGAGTGTCCCGCTTCGCCAGCAAAAATATCAACCTTTTGGTGATATCTGGATTAATTTCCCCGATCATGAAACTGTAACACAATACCGCAGGGAGCTTGATCTTTCAACGGCCATCTGCCGGACATCCTATGTGGTTGGTGATGTATCCTTTACGAGAGAATATATCGCCAGTTACCCTGATAATGTCATAGCTGTAAATTTAAAAAGTAACAGGAAAAAAGCATTGACCTTCGATGTTATGCTGACATCACTGCACGAAGGCTTTTCGGTAGTGGCCACAAGCGACGGCATTATCGAATTGAATGTCAGGATAAAGGATGGCGTTCTCAGGGGTACTGCAATGCTCAAAGTCAATACCAGTGGAGGAAAAATGTCGGTTTCGGGAAACAGATTACATATTGAAAAAGCAAACCAGGCGGTATTATGGCTTACAGCTGCAACAAGCTTCGTCAGTCCAAAAGATGTATCGGGGAATCCCGAAGCTAAATGCCTGAAATATATGTCGGCTATTGGAGATATATCTTTCGCCAGGGTGAAGAAAAGCCATATTGCTGATTATCAGAAATATTTCAGCAGGTTCTCAATATATCTCGGAGATTCCGGGAAAGAAAACCTGTCAACGGATAATCGGATAAAAGGGATTCTGTCGGCTCCGGATAATTCACTTGCAGCTCTCTATGTGCAGTTTGGCCGGTATCTTATGTTATCATCAAGCAGAGAGGGTACATATCCTGCCAATCTTCAGGGCATCTGGAACGACAAGCTCAATCCATCGTGGGACAGCAAATACACGGTGAACATAAATACCGAGATGAACTACTGGCCGGTTGAGGTATTGAATATAGCCGAATGTCATGAAGCGTTATTCAGGATGATCGGGGAGGTTGTTCCCTCAGGCAGAAAAGTTGCCAGGGATCACTATGGCGCAAGAGGCTGGGTACTGCATCATAACACTGATCTGTGGCGGGGTGCCGCACCAATAAATGCCTCAAACCATGGGATATGGGTCACCGGCAGCGGATGGCTTGCCCACCATTTCTGGGAACATTTTCTTTACAGCCGCGATAAGAAATTCCTGTTGCAAAGTGCCTGGCCGGTGCTTAAAAATTCAGCAAGGTTTTATGTTGATTTTCTTGTCACCGATCCCAAAACCGGATGGCTTATTTCGACTCCTTCAAATTCACCCGAGAATGGCGGACTTGTTGCCGGTCCCACTATGGATCATGAGATCATAAAAAGCCTCTTCAAAGCCTGCATTGAAGCTGCCGGTATACTTGAAACAGATCAGGCATTTGCAGATACGCTCAGGGCAATGCTGCCAAAAATTGCACCATACAGCATCGGCAGATTCGGACAGTTACAGGAGTGGATGGATGATATTGATGACCCCGGTAACAAACACAGACATATATCTCACCTCTGGGCAGTCCATCCCGGAAAGGAAATCAACTGGAAAGAGACCCCCGATCTGATGGGTGCGGCAAAGCAATCGCTGATGGCAAGGGGAGATGAAGGTACGGGCTGGAGCCTGGCATGGAAGATAAACTTCTGGGCAAGATTCCTCGACGGAGACCATGCCTGGAAAATGGTTCAGATGTTGTTAAGGCCGGCAGGTCAGTCAGGTACGAAGACAACAGGCGGTGGTTCATCAGGTGGAGGCTCTTATCCGAACCTGTTCGATGCCCATCCGCCCTTCCAGATCGACGGCAATTTCGGCGGAGCGGCTGGCATAGTTGAAATGCTGCTTCAGAGCCACCTGGATGCTTTAGACATACTTCCCGCTTTACCTGCTGGGATTCCAACCGGCCACATCAGGGGCATTCGTGCAAGGGGTGGTTTCGAGCTGGAATATTTATGGAACCAGGGCAAGCTTACATCACTTAAAGTTATCTCAGGAGCAGGGGCTCCGCTTTCGATAAGATACAGGGATAAATCATTTTCTTCCCCCACAAGAAAAGGGCAGGTATTCAAATTTGACGGTAACTTAAACAAAATTTGATCCGCTTCTGTGGATCTCTGTGTCTTCTCTGTGCCTCTCTGTGATAGTTCTTAATCTCTCTTTATTGTTACAAAGAGTTTCACAGAGGATGCACAGAGTGACACAGAGGTTTTAATGTGTCAGTGCCATTTGAAGATTTTGAGACCGGCTGTAAAAAAGATCGTACCGATGGCTGTAAGTACTAAAATCGGCAATGCAACCTGAGGGAAACCTGCACCTTCGTTGAATATGCTTCTGATCCCGTCGGTAAGCATTGTCAGAGGAAGCATCTGAATTACCCTGATGCTCCAGTCGGGGAAATTGTAATAGCTGAAAAAGATCCCTGATAATATCATCATTGGCATCACAACGAAGTTTATTATCCCGTTTCCGACTTCTGTGTTCGAAGTATGGGATGATACAAAAACTGCAATACCGGCAAATGCTATATTACCTGCAAGGAACATAAGGATCATGGCCGGAATACTTCCCTGGATTGTCATTTTAAACGCAATAATTCCGAAAACCAGAAGTATAAGTGCCTCGATGAAATTCATGCCGATCCTTACTGCAATAAGTGAAATTAGATAGTGTGGCTTTTTCATCGGGGTTGCAATGAGTCGCCTGAGCAGCTTCTTGGACCGTTTCTCAATTATGCCGTAACTGATCCCCCACATGCTTGACATCATTACACCCATTGTTATCAGACCGGGAACCAGAAAATCAATATAGCGGGAACCGGTAGTTGTAAGAGGTTTTATTTCAGCGTTATTCCCCTCGGTTACCACCTTGCCTGAACCGATAACACTGCTGAGTTTCAGAAATGTAAGTTCAGCATCTGAGTTCATGGGATCAAAATGATATTCAGTCAGCCCGCTGTTTTCCTTAAGTATAAGATTGATTGTGCCCCTCTTCAATAGCACCAGTGCTTCATCCCAGTTCATTGAGTAAAAAAGGAATACCGAATTGCCAAGCTTATCGTCCTTCAATTCCAGCTTCCATTGATAATCCTCCTTTTTGCCGGAGTTATTCTTTTCGCAGTTTTTTGTAAAAAATGTGTTTAGTGATAAGTTGTCGGATCCGGTTTTATTTCCATCTGAGATAACCGCCACTTTCCGGATAATATCAGAACTTGAAGTAAAAGCAAGCCCCAACCCCAGAGACATCAGTATCGGGAAGCCAATTCCCCAGAAAAGGACTCCGGGTTCCCTGATTATTTCACGGAAATGGGCAAGTGTCAGTTGCCACAACTGCCTTATGCGGTTCAGCCTATTCATACAACTTCCTCCCGGTGAGTGAAACAAACAGATCATCAAGGTTCCTGTGATTCGCAAGCAGCAGGGGAGGTGTTCCCTCGCGGAGGATAATCCCATTATCCATTATAACTATATAATCACAAAGCTTTTCAGCTTCTTCCATATAATGGGTGGTCAGAATCATTGATGTTTGTGATAACTCTTTGAGTTTATGAAGAATAACCCATACTTCCCGTCTGGCATTCGGATCGAGCCCGGTAGTTGGTTCATCAAGGAGAAGGATCCCGGGTGTGTTTATCATTGCGATACCAAGCGCAAGACGTTGCCTCTGTCCGCCGGAGAGGTTGACAACATATGATCTTTTCTTTTCTTCCAGACCAACTATTCTTATAATTTCATTAACTCTTGTTATTCCCAGGTTAAAGAAGCTGGCAAAAAGCTGCAGGGTTTCGGTGACTCTCAGCTTATCTATAAATCTGGTTTCCTGAAGGGAAATGCCGATCATCCTGTGGAGCTCATCCTCGTTGCCTTTCCAGTGTTTACCCATTATAGTGATCTCTCCGGTGTCAGGCTTTCTTATTCCTTCGATCATCTCCACAAGAGTAGTCTTGCCTGCGCCGTTTGGCCCGAGCAGGGCAACGAATTGTCCTTTTGGGATGCTCAGATTAATTCCCCTGACAGCCTGGACTGTTTTAAATGATTTCCAGACATTTTTAACTTCGATAACAATTTCAACCGGCATAATAAGATCAACAGTCACAAGATAATATTTGTTTTGGCGGAATTGTTGAAATCATCTTCAACGTACCCTTAATTTTCGTAACTTTAAAGAAAAAATGACTTTCAGAAAATTGATTGTTCTGCTTTTGATTATCCTGGCGGTAGTCGGATGCAAATCGCGGAAATCTGAAAAGGTTTCAGATGTCCGGAAGAGCTCCCCTGAGAGTAAAATAACCGGTAATTTCACTATCAGCGGAGCATACGCTCTTTCCCATCTGGTGAGGATGTGGTCGGACGATTTTATGAAGATTAATCCGGGCGTGAAAATTGAAATGAAAGTAACAGGAACCGGACAGGGAATTGCAGATCTTCTTGATAAAAAGGCAGAACTTGGCATGATATCCCGCCCCCTGACAGATGATGAGGCAGAAGCCGGCATATGGTTGATGCCTGTTGCCAGAGACGGAGTAGCACTTATCGCTAATCAGAAGAATCCTTATCTGCCAAGGATAATGAAGCAGGGATTAAGTCCTGATGAAATACAAAGAGTCTTTACAGCTGATAAACCTCTACGCTGGGGCGAGCTCCTGGATACCTCCGGAAAAGATAATGTGATGGTTTATACCCGGGCAGATGAGTCAGGTGCCGCTGATATGCTTGCAGCATTTGTTTTCAGAAAAGCCTCCGATCTTAAAGGGAACAGGGTGACAGGTGATGATGCAATGATAAACAGTATCCGGGACAATCCATTTTCACTGGGTTTCTGTAATTTATCATTTGCATTCCATAAACCGTCGGGCGACAGGGTTGAGAATATTCAGATCATTCCTTTTGATCTCGACTATGACAATTTAATCGGAAAGATTGAGATGCCGTTTCTTAATCTCGAAATAGCTCACAGGAGCATCTGGCTTGGGATTTACCCTGAAAACCTTTGCAGGGAGCTGGCACTGGGGACATTGGGAAAACCAACAGATCCCTCAATTATTGCATTTCTGAATTATGTTCTGGCAAGCGGACAGGAAATCGTAAAGGAGGCAGGACTTTGTGAGCTGAACAGTGTTTATCTGAGATTTGCCCGGGAGAGTCTTGAATGAATTGTTGCATTATCTGAATAATGCAGCATCAAGTGATCTGACATTATTTTTAAAAGCTACAACAAACGCCTGCGGAAAGCCTGATTTTCGCAAAATGTTCTGAAATTCTCTTGCAGAAGTCAGAGTATTGAATTCACCTGCACAAATCCTGTATGCCCCATTATAAAGGTATTCAAACGTACTGTAGTTCGCTCCGCCGGCCGTAATCTGAGATCTGCTATTTGGCGTTGCACTGGCCAGGAACTGAACTCTGTAAACGACCCTCTCCGCGGGTTCCTGAGGTGCAGTGGCAATTGGTTTTTCAGTTTCAGCCCCGGCTCTTGTAAATCTATCTGCTAATTCAGCTGATGTGCGTTCTGCAGCTTCTGCAGCTTTAGCAGCTTCTGCCGCCTGGGTAAATAATGATAGGTCGAGTGACCTGAGATTGTTTTTGAATGCTGCAACAAAAGCCTGGGGATAGCCTGATTTTCTCAATGCAAACTGAAGTTCCCTTGCAGGTTCAAGGGTTGTGAATTCACCGGCGGTATACCGGTATTCATTCTTGTAAAAATAAATATAAGGAGTATATATATTCCTGTTTGATTCAACCTGTTTTAAATTTTGCAGGTTCACGCTCGAAAGGAACTGCACCCTGTAAACAACAACATCCTTGAATTTTTCAGGGACAACTGTTATTGATTTCACTACATCAGCTTTAGCAAGTTTTGCCTTCTCTTCAGCCCTGGCACGTTCTGCTTCCCTCACTGCTTCCTCAGCCCTTGCCTTTTCGGTTGCTTTCGCAATTTCATCAGCCTTAATACGTTCAGCGGCTCTGGCATTTTCCTCAACTTTTGCCAGCTCAGTAGCTTTAGCAGCTTTTTCAAATTCATCGGTTTTTGCGATCAGCTTCCTGCCTGATAAGAATGATGTATCGGACCTGGCCATACTTAAAAATGCTTCAGACAAATTTGCAAGGCTTCCGGTTACGGACTGATCACCGAAATTGATTTTATACAGTTGACCGTCACGGTCCTCATTCTTCTGAATAGAGGAGTAAAATCCCACCTTTCCGTTCTCACGATTCAGTGTAAAGGCAACATCATCATTCGCAGAATTTATAAGCCCTGTAAGATTAAGAGGTACATCCCAGCCTGTCCCGTTAAATTTGCTGACGAAAACGTCATATCCGCCATATCCCGGCTGTCCTTCAGATGAAAAATAGAGATTGTTTGACTGATCAAGGTAAGGATACAATTCGTTTGATTTTGTATTAATCAGTTTACCAAGGCTTTCAGGATTCGACCATCTTTCACCTGTTTTCCTTGTCACAAACAGATCCATACCTCCGGCAGTTCCTGCTCTGTCTGATGCAAATACCATTAGTTTCCCGTCGGCAGAGACGGCGGGATGGGTATACACTGAATTACCGGTGCAAAAATTCATTGGAGTGAAAGCTTCTGTCCAGCCACCCCTGTTCCTGCCTCTTGGTACATAATCTGACTCATAGATCTTAGCCGATCCATCTTTTTTACCCTGCATTGTAAAATACATCTTTCCATAATTGCTGCTGAAGGAAATTGCATCACAGGGGTATGAGAATGCGAAAGTCGGGGAAAAGATGGCCGGGTTTAGTATCGAAGAGTCCCCAAGTGTTGCAGCGAATGCCTGAATATTACCAAAAGAAACATGGATGGGTACCATTTTTGAAAACTCCCTCGAAATCCCCAGAAACACTATACCATTTTTATAAAACTGAACACCTGAAGAGGGAGGAACTATTTTCAGATCAAAGGAATCGATTTTGAATAACAGATTATAAACTGAAGAGTCAGGTGTAATTGCCTGATGTTGGTCGTAAATTCCGGCATATTCAATGGTTTTGCTGATAGCAGTAAATCCTGCTCCGTAAACGGCAACCAAACTTAAAAGTAATAATACAGAAAGTCTTTTCATATCTGTGATGAAGATTCACTTACCAGTGGCCACTTCTCCTGAATTTTAATTTCTTGTAGGAAATATTTACACCTAATGCAATCTCAGCTGTTATTTCTTTCTTGAAGAAAGGTGTGTTTCTCGGCAATTCAAAAAAGGTGCCGATATAAAATCCCGGATATTTGTACTGGAAAAAGAACGGGATCTTGTTATAGTCATTCAAATATGATCCAAGACAAAAATTTCCCAGGTAGATACGCAGTCCTGGATGGATCATCTCTTTTACGAACACCTGGAAAGAATCATTGGCATTGACAATTACTGAGGGTTCAAGTACTATATTCAGTTGCCGGCTGAGTACCAGCTTGAATCCTGCAGTAAGAAAATATTCTCTTGAAACCGGTATTGAAAAAAAGTCAAGACTGTCAGGATTTCCCGGATTTCCAAGAATATTAGAGGCCGAAATACCAATATAAAAGGTTGGATTATAGTAATATAGCCCGGCATCCGCGTTGGGGAACATGGTGTTCTTTTCAGGATTCCCAATCAGCGTGTCCCCCGGGTAGTGGTTGTAAATTCCCTTGGCCGCCACACCAATGGAGAAAAATGAAAGATTTTTTGCATCCAGCGGGATATGATAGGCACCTGCTACGCTTGTCCCCATATTGCGGTAATTACCGGAGAGGTCATTGAAAACAGCACCACCAAGTCCCACATTTGAAAATAACTTCGTATCTGACTTTGAGTAATAATACCTCGCACTTTTTAAAAGTCTGGTATTCCCGCTAAGGACCTGTGTATAGGATTTGTTCTGTAAAGCAGCGATCAGATCGAATGATAGAAAATCCTTGCTCCCGGCAATGGCAGGATTAAACATAAATGGGCTGAAAATTTTAATGGAGACCGGATGTAGCGGAGTCTCCTGACCATATGTCGTAAAAAAAGAAAAAACCAGTAAAAAAATTAAAACCTTTTTATTGCCTGACATATAAAGAGATACAGTTATTCTAAATTACCTGATCAAAAAATCCTGAACTGACTTGAAAATTAAATTTTTATTCGTTTATCAAGTTAGAAAGT
Organism: uncultured Rikenellaceae bacterium; assembly: GCA_964553395.1. Taxonomy (GTDB): domain Bacteria; phylum Bacteroidota; class Bacteroidia; order Bacteroidales; family VadinHA17; genus LD21. Next base: position 8,696 of record CAZKMH010000044.1, read on the forward strand.
TATTGACATTTAACGGTTATTTGTTAAATACCTGACCGTATACGTTCAACCTGCAGATTATGTTGCAATAAATCGTAACAGAGATTTTTATCCGGATTCTTTTCTGTCATAAACGATTTCTTTACGTAATTTCGCAGGTTCAGGATTCAAAGAAAACAGTTATGAATATTATTGGCCGCCGGTCTTTCATTAAAACCTCGATTATGGGAGGTATTGCAGCGACATTTATAAAGCCGCTATCTGCAGTTACAGCTTTTGGGACACAAGAGCCGATATCTTCAGGCGTGGCCATTACAACAGGCGGTAACAGGGCTGATCTTGCATTCCGGGCACTGCAGCCATTTGCCAGACAGATCAGGCAGGCTATCGGTAAACGGCGTGTTATTCTTAAGCCGAATAATGTTGCTGTTGATATTCAGCTGGCATCAACTCATGTTGATACGCTTGAAGGTACCCTGGAATTTCTGAAATCGATCAGAAAGCTGGATAATGTTGTCATAGCAGAGTCAGCTGCCAGTGGTGCTACCCTTAACGGATATGAAAATTTTGGCTATCTGCGGCTGGCGGAAAAATATCCAGTGAAGTTTCTCGATCTTGATCAGGAGGGATCAGAAATATTGTATGTATTTGATGAAAGGGATTTCAAGCCACACCCGGTTCGGTTTTCAAGGGTTTTACTTAGCCCTGATTCCTACATCATTTCAGTTGCCAGGATGAAAACCCATGATCGTGCAGTAGTCACCCTATCACTGAAGAACATTGTTTTTGGAGCACCGCTAAAAGATGCAGGTTTTGCTTTTGGAAGAAACCGTAAAGAGGGCTCCAGGAGTGATAAGTCAATAGTCCATGGGGGAGGATTCAGAGGGATCAATTATAATCTGTTCGATCTTGCACCAAAACTTCATCCGCACCTTGCAATTATTGATGGCTTTGAAGGTATGGAGGGCAATGGTCCCAATAACGGAACTCCGGTAGACCACCGGGTTTGTGTTGCCAGCACCGACTGGCTGGCTGCCGACAGGGTGGGGGTTGAACTTATGGGGGTCGATTTTGCAAAAGTCGGGTATCTGAACTATTGTGCACAAAACGGATTGGGAGTGGCAGATCTTAGCAAAATAGAAATCATTGGCGAAAGCATCAGTAATCATATAAAGCCATATAAACTCAACTCCAATATTGAAAAACAGCTGATCTGGATGAAACCGGCAGTCTGACCCGGGGATATTACTGAAGTTACAAACAGGCCGCTCCTATGGAGCTCAAATCCATTTATACCTCTTAAATCTATAAACCGAAGGAATGGTCATATATCATACTTTCGAGTGGTTAAGCCGCATGGCGACGACCTGATTGTAGAAACTTTAAAAACCGCTGTTAAACAAAGAACAATTTAACATACACTTTGTTATAAACTCATAGTGGAGTTCAGAAACCATTTAAAAACGAGGCAAATCCGAAAAGCCAAAAAAAGTAGGAAAATTTAACACAAATTGCTATGAAATTAATTTTACTCTCACTACTGCTGGTTCTTTCCTGTCTTTCAGGTTATTCCACAACCTTGACAGTTACAAATTCAGGAGCTACTTTTAGTCCTTCTTCCATTACCATTACCGTTGGTGATGATGTGAATTTTGTCCTTGAAACCATTCATAATGCCGTTGAGGTGAGCCAGGCTACCTGGAACGCCAACGGCAGTGCAGCTTTACCGGGAGGATTTTCGATCGGATTTGGAGGAGGACTGGTTCCGGCAAATCAGCTCGGGATTGGTACACACTACTATGTTTGCACACCACATGCATCCATTGGCATGAAAGGAACAATAATTGTACAGGGTACCACCGACATTCCCGGTAATTTGTTCAGACCGGATTTTTCTATTTATCCGAATCCTTCAGAAGGTTTAGTCACAATTAAAGCGAAAACCAATGTTATTGGCAGGAACTATTTTATTATTGACAATGCAGGCAGGAAGGATTTCGAAGGCAGGCTGAATGACGAGACCACACCTGTGGATGTAAGTCAACTGGCAAGAGGGATTTATCTGTTTCAGCTGGCCGGAACGAAAAAAGCGCCGGTGAAAATCTTAAAGTATTAATCTGATCGGAGAACTGGCCGGTAAAATGACAACCGGGAAATGGTATGAGATCAATAACAGGAACAGAATAAATCCTTAAACATCTTAGCGTAGTATTGAAGGACATAGCTACTCCATCTAACTCCGGAAAGTATAATATAAATTATTCAGTAAATTAAACTTATTTGTCATGGCAAAAATTCTTTGTGTTTTGTATGATGATCCGGTTTCAGGATATCCCAGGAAATCAATCCGGGATGGTATCCCTGAGATAAAGGGTTATCCGGGTGGACAAACCTTACCGACTCCATCTAAACTCGACTTCACGCCAGGACAGCTTCTTGGAAGTGTTTCCGGTGAACTGGGCTTACGTAAATTTCTTGAAGACCTTGGCCATAAATTTGTCGTTACTTCTGACAAAGACGGACCAGATTCAGTTTTTGAAAAAGAGCTTCCCGATGCAGAAATAGTGATATCCCAGCCATTCTGGCCGGCATATCTCACTTCCGAACGTATTGATAAAGCGAAGAATCTTAAATTAATCATTACTGCCGGAATTGGTTCTGACCATACAGATCTGGATGCCGCCATGAAACATGGAATTACTGTTACTGAAATCACCTACAGCAACAGCATCAGTGTGGCTGAGCATGTGGTAATGATGATCTTATCCCTGGTTCGCAATTATATACCCTCATATAACTGGGTAATCAGTGGAGGCTGGAATATTGCTGATAGTGTACAGCGGTCATTCGATCTTGAAGGTATGACAGTTGGTACTGTTGGCGCAGGGCGCATAGGATCAGGAGTATTACGACGTCTGAAACCGTTTGATGTAAAGCTGCATTATACAGATCGTCATCGTCTACCCAAAAATATTGAGGAAGAACTTAACCTGACCTTTCACAACGAGGTTGAATCACTGGTAAAGGTTTGTGATGTGGTAACCATCAATTGTCCCCTGCATTCGGAAACAGAAGATCTTTTTAACGGGAAACTGATAAGTAAAATGAAGCGTGGTGCTTATCTGGTCAATACAGCACGTGGTAAGATTGTAAATCGTGATGCTGTTGCACTTGCACTGGAAAGCGGACAATTGGCCGGATATGCAGGAGATGTTTGGTTTCCTCAGCCTCCTCCCAAAGACCATCCCTGGCGGTCAATGCCATTTCATGGTATGACACCACATATTTCAGGTTCCAGTCTCTCCGCACAGGCGCGATATTCTGCCGGTGTCAGGGAAATTTTGGAATGTTGGTTCCAGAATAAACCTATACGTTCTGAATACCTGATTGTTGACAAGGGAAAACTGGCAGGAGCAGGTGCACATTCATACAGTAAGGGAGATGCCACGCGTGGGGCAGAGGAAGCAGTGAAATTTAAAGGAGCCCGATAATTGAGCCATTATTTTTTTTTCATAACCATTATATTCAGGAGAAATAAACAATATTAACTTCATTTAGTTCAATCTTTATCTGACAAACCGGAAATCCAAAGGCCTGAAATATATTTGACTGGCATCTGAAACTTTCCTAACTTTATCACAATGAACGGTTATCATGGCCAGTCTCATACCCGGTTACGAATACGACATCTTTATCAGCTATCGCCAGAAGGATAATAAAGGAGACAGATGGGTCAGTGAATTTGTAAAAGCTCTAAAGACAGAACTGGAGTCCACTTTTAAGGAAGAGGTAAGTGTTTATTTCGATATAAATCCTCATGACGGACTTTTAGAGACACATGATGTTGATGACTCACTGAAGGAGAAGCTAAAATGCCTTGTTTTTATTCCGATCATGTCACGCACTTATTGTGATCCCAGATCATTTGCATGGGAACATGAATTCAAGACATTTGTTGAACAAGCTTCTTTCGACAGGTTTGGCCTGAAAATAAAGCTGCCAAACGGGAATGTTGCCAGCCGGGTGCTTCCGGTCCGGATTCACGAACTTGATGTACCTGATGTAAAACTATACGAATCGGTACTCGGCGGAGTAATCCGGGGTGTTGACTTTGTTTACAGGGAACCCGGAGTTAACAGGCCACTGACCCCGGAGGATGATGAAGAAAAGAACCTGAACAGGACAAGGTTCAAAAACCAGATAAATAAAACTGCTAATGCAATAAGGGAAGTAATTTCAGGATTATTATCCGAACCTGATTCAACGGACAAAGACATAGTCCCATCGCTGGAGTTCTGGGATAGAGTTACAGGAGATTATAAAAGAAGGGAGCTGATCGCCTCAAAAATATTCAGCATTAAATCAATAAAACGGCGGATAATATTGCTATTGATTGTATTGGGCTCAGCCGGTGCATTTGGAATTTACAAAGTCATTAACCCGTCAAAAACATCGAAGACATTTGCCATTATCCCACTGGCTTATCCAGGGAATGATACTGTACTAAAAAACAATGGTGATCTTTTTACTGAAGCAATACATTCCAAACTAAGGGAAATTAAAATAACAACTGTACGGTCAAGGATTTCTTCACTCGCGTACAGGGACACAAAGAAGTCTTTAAAGACGATCCGGAAAGAGCTTAAAGTAAACTATTTGCTTACCGGAAACATAAAGAGGAGTGGAAACAACATAATCCTTTGGATTGAATTAATATCTGCAAAGGCTGATAAGCAACTCTGGTCAAAAGAGTATTTGTGGGATAAGGACAGGATTTCTCAGACTGTTTATGAAATTATCCGGAATACAGCAATCAACTCAGGAATGAAACTCACATCAGAGGAAATAAAGCAGCTTGAATACGAACCGACCGGGAACAGTGATGCCAATCTGAATTTCAGATATGGAAATGTCAGGTCATATGACGCCTGGTCGTCGTTTACCATGGGTAACGAATTTATGAGTACTACAAGTTTTAGTTCTGCAATACTTGCTTATGATAAGGCAATAAAAGATGATTCCCTGTTTGCCCTGGCTTATGCAAAACGTGCAATTGCCCGTTCGCTGGGATACTACACTGGCGAGCTTGACTCTACTCAGATTGAAAAGTGCCGGAAAGACGCTGAAAAAGCCCTGACAATTAACAGGGACCTTCCAGATGCTCAAACAGCCCTGGGATTCTATTATTATTACTGTAGTAATGAGTTTAATTATGCCCTGGATCATTTCCGTATGGCATCTGAAAAGGCTCCTGATGATTACCAACCCTTGTTCTATATGGCAATAGTTTACAGGAAGATGGGAGAATGGGGCAAGTCACAGGAACTGATCAGAAGGATAATAAAATATAATCCTCAGGAAGCACTCTACGTGACAAATATTGGTTTATCTTATTCTTTTTTGCATCAATTTGATTCTGCACTGATATTCCATCAAAAAGCTATTGACATAATGCCGGAATGGATGATTCCTTATTCCCATAAAATTCAGGCACTCATATTAAAAAATGGTAATACTGACGAAGCAAGAAATGTTGTGGACACTGCCGAAATAAAAACGGGTAATGAGCTGATGGAAATAAAAATCCTGATCGATATTTATGACAGAAAATATGCTGATGCGTTACTTAAGGCAGAAAAACTACTTTTTTCCGAAATTATGTTCAAAGGCAGCAAGTATCTGTATCTGGCTGAGATTAACAAGTATTTAAATAATCCCGATAGAGCACGGATCTATTTTGATTCCACCCTTGTGAGCTGTGGCCAGGATTTTGTTAAGGCTTATAGCAATCCTTTTCTTCACATCAATCTGGCATTCGCCTATGCCGGGCTTGGAAACAGGGAACAGGCAATTACAGAAGCTGAGAAAGCACTTGACCTTTCAGGGAATGATAATATGCATAAAAGTGATCTGATAATCAGCCTGGCAAAAATATATACACAGGTCGGAGCCTATGATAAAGCAATAAGTACTATTGAATATTTATTAATGAATCCATCCTATTTCTCTGTAGAATTATTGCACCTCGATCCTGTCTGGGAGCCATTGGCAATCCTTCCTGCATTTCAAAACCTGATCAGTAAATATTCTATAAATTAATATGACTATCGGTAATCATGAATAAA
>CAZKMH010000045.1:0-14792 GCA_964553395.1 uncultured Rikenellaceae bacterium
AGAGCTCTTAATGAGAGAACAGCCGTAAGAAATGTAACCGCCGGGAGTTCAGAAACATTCTGAATTCCATAACGATGAATAAAATATAAAAAAAGGGCTCTTTCCGAGCCCTTTTTAATTTCGTTTTTCCCTCTTTAATCTTTTACTTCTTGTTGTAAACCATTGCTGATTTTCTCTCCCCGTTGGGAGTAGTTCGTGTTGACGTGATTGTAAGTGTTGAAGGATCAGTAAGTGCCCATACTTCTGTGGTTTTCATCTGGGTTGTCTGACCGTCACGTTCAAATGACCTGGTTGTAACAATTGACAAACTCTTACCGTCGGCTGACCAGGAGGCAATTGATTTGCTTTCGCCCCTTCCGGTTGCATTAACGCTCTCTTTACCATCAAGTGTATATTTGGAAGAAATTGTCCGGTCTCCCATAGTGCGTTCAACGGTAAGAAGATTGGCTTCCTGTTTTGCAACAAAATTACCGCCGCCAAAACCGCCTCTCATACCCTGTCCCTGGCCCTGACCACCACCCTGAGGAGGTTGACCCTGACCCTGACCTGGTGTACTCTTTTCAGCATTAAATGCCCATGTTCCTGAGAAATTGGCCTTTCCGGCCTGTCCGTTCGAAGCTAAAGGCATAACAAGAAATGCAATAATTACCATTGCTGATAATGTGAATTTAAAAGTTTTTAAATTTTTTACCATTTTCAAATATTTAATTGGTTGATACTATGTATAGACAATCGCCCAAAGGTATTTATTCCCTGACATCCGGGTGAAAGTTCCCGGCTTTTTAATATTTTTTAAGAATTAACTGAAAACAACATTGGTCAGCTTGTAATTAAAAGAATATTAGTATAATTGCACAGGAATCAAAAATTTAGTTTTAGTAATAATTCAATTAATCATGACAAAGAAATTTTTCACACTGGTTATCCTTATCGTATTCATCTCAGCATGCGGCAATACAGGGAAAAAAGAGGCTTCATCAAAACCTGAAGGCAATTCTGATGTTATTAAAGTCGAATTTGCATCTCTGACTGAAAAGCCCGAAGATTATGTAGGCAAAACGATCAGCGTTACAGGCAAGGTGGTTCATGTCTGCATGATGAGCGGGAAAAAGATGTTTATTACCGGAGAGAATCCCGATATAAGATTATATGTTGCAGCAGGTGAAGAAATGCCGAAATTCCCTACAGAACTGCTTGGCAGCGAAGTGGAAGTGCAAGGCACCCTTACCCGGCAGACTGCAATGGCAGCAGAAGGTGGTGCAGGCATGCATGCCGGTAAAGGAGAAGGAAAAGGCGTCGCATCTGATTCATGCGAAACTGAGAAAGCACTTGCCGGACAACCGGTACTCAGCGATCTCATGATGATCTACAACAAACATTCCGTAGTAAAATAAATTACTTTTAGAATTCTTTTAAAAGGTCAGTAGTGTGCTGACCTTTTTAACTTTCATTAAGATGAATCTGTCAAAACTTAACAGGATCACCCATCGTGATTTAGGGTACCTTATTGCAGGACTCACTGTAATTTATGCTTTATCCGGTATAGCACTGAATCACAAGCACGACTGGAATCCAAACTACCTTATCGAAAACAACTCCTTTACAACCAGCATAAATTTCACCCGGCAGACAATGAATAATGAAAAAGCACTACAGATACTGAATGAACTGCCCGGCAATCCTGAATTCAAGACATGGTATTTCCCGTCAGGCAATACTATGACTATATTCATTGAAGGCGGATCTGTCCGCATCAATATGCTAAGCGGACAGGGAGTTATTGAAAGAATCAGTAAAAGACCCCTGTTTTACCAGATAAATTTCCTTCACTACAATCCCGGTGTATGGTGGAAATATTTCAGCGATATATTCTGCATAGCCCTGATCCTGGTCACAATCTCAGGGTTGCTTATCATAAAAGGCAGGAACGGGATCACCCGACGCGGAGCGATCCTGACGATCATCGGGATAATACTCCCGCTCCTCTTCCTCTTTATTTACTAAACTTTTTTAATCGCATTCAACACTCTCGCCGGAGTCATAGGCATTCTGTACAACCTGGCGCCCGTTGCATCATGGATTGCATTGGCAACAACTGCCCCGACTATTATTATAGCAGGTTCACCTCCACCCTTCGGAGGTTTATCCTTCCGGTCCAGAATTACGCATTCGATCTTTGGCAACCAGGAGAATCTGGGTATTTCGAAAGTATCAAAGCCCCGTGTAAGAACATTACCCCCTTCAAATAATACCTCCTCAGTGAAGGTATAGCCAAGACCCATTGTTATACATCCTTCCATCTGGATCAGAGCACCTTCAGGGTTGACGCACAATCCCATATCCTGTGAACAGGTAATCCTGACAACCTGTACTTTACCCGTATTTTTATCTACTTTTACCTCAGCTATTGCGGCCACCCAGGTTCCGGCATCATGACCGCAGGCAATACCTATTCCTCTTCCGCCTGGAGTCTTGCCTGCAACATAACCGAATTTATCAGCCACAGCTTTCAGGCAGTCAATCATTTTCTCATCTTTAAGGTTCTTCAGACGGAACTCCAGAGGATCGATCCCTGCCTTAGAAGCCATAATGTCGATCTGAGACTCACGGGCAAATGTATTTGTGTTATTATTCGGAGCACGCCAGGGCCCGGTAGCGAACGGGTGAACAGGTGGTGAGTTCTTGCCGCGACTGTAACTGGTTGTCCTTGCATTTGGAACATCATAAATCGTATCAGAGCCTCTTGTTCCGGAGTACCAGACATGGTAATCCCAAAGCTTGATCATTCCTGATTTGTCAATACCGGAGTTTATTTTTATCACACCGGCAGAATGGAATGTATCATAGAAGAACTCTTCATCGCGTGTCCAGATCAGCATAACAGGCTTTCCCGTGAGTTTAGCCAGCTTTGCTGCTTCAATCCCCTGCTGAAATGCAGCTTTCCCGCCGAAGCCTCCACCGACAAATGGCGTGATGACCCTGACTTTTTCCCGGGGATATCCGAGTTCACGGACAATGCCATCCTGCAGACCAAAAGGCGATTGTGTTGAAGCCCAGACTGTCATCTTATCACCTTCAAGCTGTGCCAGGGCGGTATGGGTCTCAATCGATGCATGTGCATCATAGGGATCATTAAACTCAGATTCAAAGATTTTATCCGAGAGTTTATAACCGGCTTCAATGTCTCCTGAAGTTCTGACAACATTGGCAGCAGAATCCGCGCTCAGCATCCAGTCAAAGACCGTTCTGTCATTTACCTTCAACTCATCAAATGAATACTCTGCATTGATCTTCACAATTGCCTCATCAGCCTTATCATGGTTCTCGCTGATGACTGCAATGAAATCACCATCACGGACGACCTTCACTCCAGCAATCTTTTCAGCGGGTGTTACATCCACTGAGGAAAGTTTGGCGCCATGCGACGGGGGTCTCAGTATTCTTGCAAACACCATTCCCGGCAATTTAAGGTCGCCGACATACTTAGCCTTGCCCGTGACTTTCTCATATGAATCAACATGATTATATGATTTACCGACATATGTGAACTTTGTATATTCTTCCACAGGAGGTTTTGCATCAAGATGCTTTTCAATTTTCTGGCCTTTAGCCAGTTGACCATAGGCTACTTTGTTTTTTGCATTTTTTAAGTCAACAACCACACCATCCCTTACCTCGAGCTGAGATACAGGTACACCAAGCCTGGCTGAGGCAAGGTCAAGCAGCACTCCTTTTGCCTCGGCAGCGGCAGCTCTCATAGCCGGGCCGAAAGTCTGTGTGGTTTGCGATCCCCAGGTACCTGCATCATAAGGGCACAGGTCCGTATCTCCCATAACCATCTTAACTCTTTCAAACGGGACATTAAGCTCATCAGCCATCATTTGTGCAAGAGAGGTGATAACTCCCTGTCCCATCTCAATTTTACCAGTGAAACATTTCACAGATCCATCCGGTGCGATCTGCAGAAATGCGTTATAATCTTTGGTCAGTGACCTCCTCTCCTGCACGGGTATCGCCAGCAGGTCGAGAGCGTTCCATGGCTGGAAAAATATAAATATCCCGCCTCCGAGAAGTTTTACAAAGCTTCTTCTCTTTATGCCTGAGTTTACTTCAGGTTCCTGCGATTCATTCATTTTCAATTCTGTTTTTTTCATGATCACTTTCCTCCTTTCATTGTTTTGGCTGCTGATTCCACCGCATCAAGAATACGGACATGAGCTCCGCAACGGCAAAGATTTTCCTCCAGACCCTCTGCAATTTCCTGGCGGGTAGGTGAAGGATTTTTCAGTAGAAGACCGGTGGCGCTCATTATCATACCCGGTGTGCAGAAACCACACTGAAGTGCATCATGGTCTACAAAAGCCTTCTGTACCGGGTGAAGCTTGCCGTTCTTTTCAAGGCCTTCAATTGTCATTACTTTTTTCCCTGCAATGTCGCCAACAGGCAGCATGCAAGACCTTACAGGCTCATTATCAACCAGAATGGTACAGGCGCCACAGAATCCCATTCCGCAACCGAACTTGGTTCCGGTGAGTCCGAAGTGATTCCTGAGAACCCATAACAGATTCTGGGTGGGATCGATAAGTACCTCTGTTTTTTTCCCATTTAATGTAAAACGCAATGTTTCTTCCATATTCAGCTGATTTGATTTAGTTCATTTATATAATCCTCGGGTGTATCAATATCACGTAAAATTTCAGATGTATCTACCTCAACCTCAAGTACATCATGGTAAAATTTTCCTGCAAGTGCCCTTAAACCTTCACTCTTGTCAAGTTTATCTATTTCTTCCCTGTAGCCTGAACTTACGAGGAGGGGATGTCCGCGTTTATTGTTGAATACAGGCATCATGATGCCTTTTCCTGATTTCCTGAAGGCTTCTATCAGCCGGTTGATAATCTCAGGGCTTATCATCGGCTGATCGCCGGGGAAGAAAATCACAGCATCAAACTTTTCAGGTAAAGACCGTAAACCGCATTTGACCGACGAAAGCATTCCCTCTTTGTAATCATCATTAAAGCAGTGCATTACCGGTAAATTCCCGATCATTTCCATTATCTTATCCCTCCCGGAGCCCAATACAACAACAATCTTATCAACCTCAGAAGCAGTTACATTTTCAATTACTTTTTCAATTATAGTTTTCCCCCCGAACGGAAGAAGCATTTTCGGTTCCTTCATCCGTTTCGATTCTCCGGCTGCCAGTATTATTGCGTGGATATTTGTCATAAATTTATTTCTGGGGGTTACTGATATCGGGTGGACGGCGTGCGGTGTGTGGCGTTCGGTTTTCGACCGGTTGCCTGTTACCGGAAGCTGGTAGCCGCAAACCATTCTTAACAAGCACCAATTGTGCTGCAATACTCACAGCAATTTCTTCAACTGTTATTGATTTAATATTAAGCCCTATGGGAGTAAAGATTCTGCTCCACTGCTCCTCAGTAGCCCATCCATTCTGAATGAACTCAGCTTTCATCTTTGCCACTTTACCCTTACTCCCGATCATCCCAACGTATGCTGCTTCTGATCCGATACATGGTTTCAAAGCTTCACCATCATCCTTATGTCCGCGTGTTACGATAACTATGTATGTATCAGTAGCTTTCTCTATTTCATGCATTGCTCCACCGATCTCCTTTACAATAATGTGGTCCGCGTCGGGCAAGTTGCCCGGATTGGCAAATTCCTGCCTGTCGTCAATCATAATTACTTCAAAATCGAGCATTTTACCGAGATGCGAAAGAGCCTTTCCGATATGGCCGGCTCCTGCGATCACAAGTTTGGGAAGAGGAAAAACCGGTTCAAGATAGAAATCTGTAGATAATGACTCTCCGGGAACTTTTATCTCAACCTTTTTGAATGGGTCTGATCCTCCCGATGCCAAAAGGCAAATAATTTCAGGTTCAATTTTCTCCAGAATAGCAGCAGGCAGAGCTGGTTTTGATTTCCCTGTCATCCAGAACCGTTCGATCTTAACGACCTTCTCCCCGGCTCCCGTAACTTTTGTTATGAGAACGCCCGGCTCTCTCGCAGAAAGGGACTTCGCTATTTCATTAAAAACAGACACATGCTTCATGGGATCCGCATCGACAATAACGGATATCCTGCCTCCGCAGATAGCCTCCTCACGTTGAGAAATATCCTTGTCGAGCTGATAATGAAAATAGCCTGATTCTTTTGTTCCGCCGCAAACTTTTGCCAGTTCCTGAACTTTACCTTCGACAATTCCACCACCGACAGTTCCCGTTATCAGACCATCCCTGCCAAACAGAGCCGAACTCCCTGGTTTCTGAGGAGTTGAGCCTACCGTACCGGCAACGGTTGCAAGTACCGGATCTGTTAGAGCCGAGGCCATTTTTAGCATTTTCAGGTAGATGTTTTTCATAATCCTTTGATCAACAGTCCGATATCAAATGAATATAGTTTTCAGGAACCTTGTAGTTTCAAGCCGGCATTAAACTGCACATAACAAATATATTAAAATCGACGAATTAGTAATAATTTTACGAAAAAGAGGACAAAAAAAATCACAGAAACCCTGATTATCATGAAAAGTCGTTTTGCAAAACATCTTTTATTTTATGTCTTTTTCACAATAATTATCTTCTCCTGTCAGTCACCCGACAGAGGTAGTAATAATAAAGATAACGCTGATACCAGCTGGCTGGAGGAAATGACGATTTCGCAACTTCAAACCGGGTACAGGGAAGGAAAATATTCCGTAAAGGATGTAGTGTCGGCATACCTTGAAAGGATTTATGAACTCGACATGTCCGGTCCTGAGCTTAATTCAATAATAATAATCAACCCTGATGCTTTGCAGATTGCCGGCGAGCTGGACATGGAAATGGCTTCGGGTAAGATAAGGGGTCCATTGCATGGAGTTCCTGTAATTCTGAAAGATAATATTGATACCGGCGACCGGATGCCGACTACAGCCGGAGCAACGGCTTTAAAATCCTCATTTGCAAAGGTCGACAGCTTTATAGCAAGGAAACTGCGGGAAGCGGGTGCCGTTATTATTGCAAAAGCTAATCTGAGTGAATGGGCGAATTTCAGAGCAAAGATGTCATCGAGCGGATGGAGCGGTATAGGTGGGCAGACGAAGAACCCTTATGTCCTCGACAGGAATCCATGCGGTTCAAGTTCCGGGTCAGGAGTTGCAGTTTCAGCAAATCTCTGCATGGTTGCGATCGGTACAGAAACAAACGGTTCAATTGTTTGTCCTTCAAACAACAACGGTATTGTGGGCATTAAGCCGACAGTCGGACTGTTAAGCCGGACAGGGATCATTCCTATTGCATTCTCACAGGATACGCCCGGGCCAATGGGAAGAACCGTTGAGGATGCGGCATTTTGTCTCGGGGCAATGACGGGAGTCGATTCCCTTGATTCAAAAACCATTGCGTCAGAAGGAAAATCGCTGACAGACTATACAGAATTCCTTATCGCTGACGGACTCAGGGGTAAAAGGATAGGACTTATAAGAAATTCCGGAGGATATAATGACAGGGTGGACACTCTGATGGTCCATTCGGTAAAGACGATGAAAGCTGCCGGTGCCGAAATAATTGAAGTCGATGCACCACGTAGCCGCGATTATTCTGGTGCTTCATATCAGGTACTGCTTTATGAGTTCAGGGATGGATTAAATAAATATTTTGCCGGTCTCGATGATAATGTTCCGGTTAAAAGTCTCCTGGACCTTATCGAATTCAACAAAAAAGATAGTGTTGAGCTTAAATATTTCGATCAGCAAATACTTATTGAAGCCGAAAAAAAGGGTGACCTTACTTCACCGGAATACAGGAATTCACTGGCCAGGATGCTGAAAGCCACCCGCGATGAGGGTATTGACAAATTGATGAACAGCAACGATCTCGATGCCCTGATCGCACCAACAGGGTCAGCAGCGTGGAAATCCGACCTGTTGCTGGGCGATCATTTTACAGGAGGAAGTTCATCTCTGGCTGCCATTTCAGGTTATCCTGCAATAACAGTTCCCATGGGATTTGCAGGTGACCTGCCAACAGGCATTACATTTTTCGGAAGAGCCTGGAGTGAACCGGTTCTTATTGAAATCGCATATGGTTATGAACAGGCTACCCGACACCGGAGGGCGCCTCGTTATCTTCCAACGGACTGATTATATGATATATAGATGACCGGCTCAGACCAGCCGGTTATTCTTTTTTTGCTTCGGTTTTGTCTTCAGCACGCATTTTTTCAGGTTCATCCTCTACCTTGGAAGCTCTCTTGAACTCCTTCATTCCCTGACCAAGACCCTTCATTAATTCCGGGATCTTACGCCCGCCGAATAAAAGCACAACGACCAACAAAATCAATATTATCTCGGTTACCCCAAAATTTCCCATCTGATCAGATTTTAAATATATATCTTATAAAGATACTAAGAACCAAAAGAATTTACAAATCATTTAAGACTTTTAACTTCAGGGTAAAGGCACATTGTTGACTTTTTTCTACCTTTTGCAAAAATTTTTAAATGCTCAAATTCTCCCCGTTCTTCATCTTACTCTTTATTATTTGCAGTACCCTGTATGTTACAGGCCAGACAAAAGGAGTTAATCGTGATAAATATCATATCAGTATCAAACAAACCACCAGCAGAATAAACATTGACGGTATTCTTGATGAAGAGCCCTGGTCGACGGCCGAAAGGACGGGAAAATTCCAGCGGGTTACTCCCACCGATACAGGTTACGCCATAGCACAAACCGAGGTCAGGGTCACATATGACGAACTGAATCTGTATGTGGGAATAATCTGCCATGATCCCACTCCCGGAAAAAGACCCGTCGAATCGTTGCGGAGGGATTACAGCTTTATGAAGAATGATAATTTCATGCTTTTCCTTGATACCTACAATGACCAGACCAATGGTTTTGCTTTCGGCATTTCTGCTGCCGGTGCGCAAACCGAAGGCCTGCAGTTTGATGGTACACAAGTCAATTACAGCTGGGACATCAAATGGAGATCAGCTGTCAGGAGCTTTGATGACCGCTGGGTTACCGAGTTCAGTATTCCTTTCCGGAGTATCCGGTATAATGAAGGAGACAATGAATGGGGTATCAATTTTGGCAGACTCGATCTGAAAAACAATGAAAAGTCGTCATGGGCGCCTATGCCTCGTCAGTTTCCGCACTGTTCGCTTCCCTACACCGGAACCCTTGCCTGGGACAAGCCGATGGGTAAAGCAGGACTGCGTTTTTCTTTCATCCCTTATATTACCGGGAAAGCAACAAGGAATAATGAGGCAGGAGAAAAGACAAAACTGAATGGTAATGCTGGTTTTGATGCTAAAATGATCCTCTCTTCGTCCATGAACCTTGACTTTACCGTAAATCCCGACTACTCGCAGGTTGAAGTTGACAGGCAACAGACAAATCTTGATCGTTTTGAACTTTTTTTCCCTGAGAAAAGACAGTTTTTTCTCGAAAACAGTGACCTGTTTGCAAGTCTGGGCAGCGAGACCGTCAGACCATTTTTCTCCAGACGGATCGGTCTCAATAATCCTGTGCAGGCAGGTATACGTCTGAGCGGCAATATCGGGAATAACTGGAGAATAAACCTTATGGACATACAAACGGGTGAGAAAGAAGATATTCATGCTTCAAACTATATGGTTGCCGCCCTGCAGCGCTCGGTTTTCAGCCGTTCAAATATTTCAGCATTCGTCATCAACAAACAGGTGACTGATATAAAAAGTGATACTTCCTTTACAGGAAGCAGGTTCAACCGTGTTGCCGGTCTGGAGTATAATCTTGCTAGCAATGACAACCTGTGGACCGGAAAAGCATTTTACCACCAGAGCTTTCATAACAACGTTTCTATCAGCGATGCGGCAATTGCTGCAAACATTACATTCTCATCCCAGTACCTGACTGCAACACTTAACCAGACAGCAGTGGGCTCCGGGTATACCGCAGAAACCGGATATATCAGAAGAAGAGGTTATTACGAAGTTAATCCTATCTTCCAGTATAAGTTTTTTCCTGAATCTGCCATCGTAATCAATCACGGACCCGGCCTTAAATTGGATATGTTTCTCGATCCTTCTTTTAACCTTACCGACAGGGAAACACAGCTGTCATACAGAATCGAATGGATAAATAAAATGACTTCTTCCATTGATGTAAAGGAGACATATATCAAACTCCAGGACCCATATGATCCAACCAATACCGGAGGCATTCCTTTTGATACCGGCAGAGATTTCCGATGGAAAGAGATCGGAGCATCTTTTGCTTCCGATCCAAGAAAACTTTTAAATGTTTCCTTAACAAGCCGGTACGGAGGTTATTACAACGGAACAAGGCTTTCGCTAAATGGCGAATTGAATTACCGTGTTCAGCCATACGGCAGTCTGGCACTTGTCACCACGTATAACAGCATTTCGTTACCGTCACCATATAACAGCGCCAGGCTGCTGCTCATCGGACCGAGACTGGATTTCACATTCACTGAGAAGCTCTTCTTCACAAGCTTCATCCAGTATAACAACCAGATTGACAACCTGAATCTCAACCTCCGTTTCCAGTGGAGGTTTGCACCGGTGTCGGATCTGTTTATTGTCTACACCGAAAACTCATTCCCTG
The DNA here is from genome assembly GCA_964553395.1 of uncultured Rikenellaceae bacterium. Classification (GTDB taxonomy): domain Bacteria; phylum Bacteroidota; class Bacteroidia; order Bacteroidales; family VadinHA17; genus LD21. The sequence continues at coordinate 10,620 of CAZKMH010000045.1, forward strand.
CAGGTTACAATATTAAGAACCGGGGGCTGGTAATCAAGTTATCTTACTGGTTTAACTGATTATTAAACCTCTTTTGGTACCACGAACGGTTTCCTCGGAGGCCGTGTCAGATATTTATCAGCTGCCTTGTCCTTCACAAATTTTTCAGTTGAAGGATCAAAGTAAAGTGTACGTCCTGTCCGGTATGCAATATTCCCAAGGTGAGCAAGCGCCGATGCCATGTGTGCAGTTTCAACCGGGGCATTCAGCATTTTCTTGTCATGAGCCTGAACTGCATCGATGAAATTCTTAAAGTGATCACCACCTTCCCTGCGTTTCGGACCCGGTTTGTAATCCCTTCCAAGGAATGATTCATACCTGTCGTAATTATAAACCACAAGGTACCCTTCAGTTCCGTAGAAAATATTCCCGACCGTTACGTCATTTTCAGCATTAGTCATCCATGGACGGACTTCAAATTCGATTATCTTTTTCTCTTTTGGATATAGATAAGTTGATGAAAGGACTTCGGGTGTCTCCTTGGAATCGTCGAATACAAATTTACCGCCGCCGGCTGTAATAACTTCAGGAAGGCCCACATCGAGTCCCCACATGCAAAGGTCAGTTTCATGTGTTCCCTGGTTGCCAACATCACCATTTCCCCAGTTCCAGTGCCAGTGCCAGTTGTAATGAACCCAGTCTTCAGAGAATGGCCTCATTTCAGCCGGACCTGTCCAGAGATCGTAATCGAGTCCCTGTGGAATGGTTCCCGGACCTTTTTTCCCGATATCACCACGCCAGCGGAATACGAGGCCTCTTGCCATATATACCCTGCCGATAAGTCCGTCGCGCAGGTGCTTGATCGCTTCCTGAACGGCTACCGAACTGCGCAACTGCACACCATGCTGAACAATACGATCATATTTGGCAGCAGCTTCAACCATTTTGCGTCCTTCAAAAATGTTGTGGGAGCCTGGTTTTTCAACGTAGACATCCTTACCGGCCTGACATGCCCAGATAGTTGCAAGGGCGTGCCAGTGGTTGGGAGTTGCAATACTTACTGCATCGATCGATTTATCAGCGAATACGTTTCTCAGATCCTGCTCCTGCTTAACTTTTTTGGAATACCTGGTTTCGAATGCTTTGGCCTTTGGTCCCAGGACATTGAGATCGCAATCGCATAAGCAGGTTACCTCTGAATTCGGCAGGTTCATAAATCCCTGGATATGGCTTCCTCCCCTGCCATTAACCCCGATTACGGCAACCGAAACCTTGCCATTGGCTCCAAAAACACTGGCAGGCACAATGGTTGGCATCGACAGCAGGGCCGCTGCACCTGCCGACTTTTTAATAAAGCTTCTTCTTGTTTCCTTTTTTTTCTCTTTCATATTAATTGTATTTAAGGTTAGTATAATTGATAAGAAATAAGAACACAATTAAAATTAACGGATCATAAAATCCAGCAGCGGCTCATCCCCAAGGTAAGCTACCAGATTATCATTCTTCTTCAGATTTCCTACTCCCGGCGGAGTGCCTGTAAAAATCAGGTCACCATCCTTAAGTGTGAAATAATCGGAAACAAATGAGATTATCTCATTGAAACTGAATATCATATCAGAAGTACTGCCCTGTTGCACAATTTTACCGTTTATTTCGAGCCTGAAGTCAATACTTTTTATATCCTTCAGGGAGGCGACCGGAACGAATTTGCCAAGCGGTGCTGCGTTGTCAAAGCACTTGGCCAATTCCCAGGGCAGACCGGCCGCAGAATTCCTGTTCTGAATATCACGGGCAGTAATATCTATTCCCAATGTAAGTTCGTCGTAATACCTGTGAGCATATTTTACAGGGATCCCTTTCCCGAGCCTGTTGATCTTCAACACGACCTCTGTTTCGTATTGTATCATTGACGAAAATCCGGGAAGAAAAAAAGGTTTGTTGTTTTTAAGCAGGGCTGAATCAGGCTTCAGAAATACAATGGGTTCTGCTGGGAGCGGTCTGCCCATTTCCATCGCATGTTTTCTGTAATTGAGTCCTATGCAGATGATCTTCATCTCAGTTTTGTTTATTCCCGAATGCTCTCAGTTTGATCTCGGTGAGTATTTTTTTTGTATAAAGGGGAAAATCCCCATTCATCATCCATGCATAGTATGCCGGTTCCTCCCTGAAAACACTCTCTACAGCTTTTCCCTTATGCTTGCCGAAATTAAATGTTTCAACCCCGTTTTCGTCAAGGATTATCCTTCCTGCAAAATCGACATTGTTATTAAATGAGCTGTACCCGGCCAGTTTTTCCACATCATTTTCAAGATCGTCATATCTGTCAAGCTGGGCTTTCAGTACTTCATAAGTTGCTGCAGTGTCGGCATTTGCTGTATGGGCATTTTCCATTGCTTTGTTGCAGTAAAACTTGTACGCGGCTGCCAGCGTCCGCTGTTCCTTTTTATAAAAGATCACCTGCACATCAATATATCTTCTCTTTGTGAAGTTGAAGTCAACGTTTGTCCGCAGAAACTCCTCTGCCAGGACCGGAATATCGAATTTCATTGAATTATACCCGGCCAGGTCACATCCTTCCAGGAATGTTGCAAGGTTCTTTGCGATCTCCCTGAATGTGGGAGCACCCGTGACATCGCTGTCGGAAATGCCGTGAATTGCCGTTACCTTAGGAGGAATGGGCATTTCGGGATTGACGAGCGAGGTCATCAATTGTTCACTTCCGTTAGGATTGATCTTAAGTGCTGAGATTTCCACAATACGGTCAGACGAAACATTGATACCCGTAGTTTCGAGGTCAATAAAAACAATCGGACGTTTGAGCTTAAGTTCCAAGACTCACGCGTTTATCATCATAGGCATAAGGAGCATCAGAAGATCCTCAGATTCGTTTTCCGACTCAGCAGGCAGGAAAAGACCTGCGCGGGTCGGATCAGCCAGCTCGATCATAACATCCTGGGAAACAATGTTTGCAAGAATCTCAAGAAGGAAGACCGATTTGAATCCGATCTCGATCTCCTCGCCCTCATACTGGCATTTTATGCGTTCGTATGCAGATATTGAGAAATCGATATCCTGCGCCGACACCATAGCCTGGTTGCCCTTGAGCTGCACCTTTACAAGGTTGCTTGCCTGGTTTGAGAATACCGAAACTCTTTTCAGTGTATTATAAAATTCAACCCTGTCAATGGTGATCTTCCTTGGATTATTTTTCGGGATCACAGAATTATAATTTGGATAGTTACCTTCGACCAGACGGCACACCACCTTGTATTCATTCAGATTAAAGAATGCATTCTTATCATCAAACTCAACAATAAAGGGTCCCTCCTCCCTTGGCAAAATATTACGCAGCAATGATGCCGGTTTTTTGGGAAGAATGAATGATGCATTATCATCTGCCTGAGCGTCGGTTCTCTGGTACCTCACCAGTTTATGGGCATCGGAAGCAACAAAAGTGATCTTTTCAGGTGAAGCTTCAATAAAGATCCCTCCCATTACCGGCCGTAGTTCATCATCGGCAGTAGCAAAAAGTGTTTTGCTGATCCCTGCCAGCATAACCTCAGCATTAATGGTGAAACTGAATTTCTTATCCTTCTTTATAACAGGCAACGCCGGGAAATCAATACCATTTTGTCCGACCACATTGAACTTTCCGTTCTCTGAACTTATGACAACCGCCATCGTTTCATCATTGATCTCAAATGTCAGAGGCTGAGCAGAGAATTCCTTCAGGGTGTCAAGCAGTATTCTTGCGGGAAGTGCTATCATTCCGTCGCCCTCGGTGTTATCAAGCTTCATCCTGGTTATAAGTGTCGATTCAAGGTCGGAGGCAGTTATCTCCAGATCATTCCCTGAAAGGTTGAACAGAAAATTATCAAGAATGGGAAGGGTATTCTTTGTACTGATTACCCTGCTTATTCCCTGAAGATGACCAAGAAGTTCAGTGCTGGACACAACAAATTTCATATTGATACCGGTTTAAATTAGTTTTTGCGAATTCAGTTTTCTTATATAATTATATATGAATGAATTAAGTCGATTTTTTAAATTAATTACCAATTATCAATATTACAAAAAATAAATATTCCCTCAAATAAAATTCTGACTATTAAGATTCACAGGATTTATGAAGAAGGTCAGAAGCCGGAAGCCGGAAGCCGGAAGCCGGAAGCCGGAAGCCGGAAGCCGGAAGCC